>DAIRSC010000301.1:0-3059 GCA_036804585.1 Chitinophagaceae bacterium | reverse complement strand
TTCCATTTCCGGGATATCCTTCTGGGTCATTACTTCAGTGATTTCCCGACAACGATCCGTTCGGAAATTCATACAAAATACGGCATCTCCCTCTGCCATGGGGGCCAATGCCTGACCCTGTTCATTACAGATCACAGCCGGTTCGATAAATTCATCGGTCATCCCCTTTTGATAACAATCGGAGATATACTCTGTTGCGGAATAAATGGGAACTCCTTCGCCTTTGACCAACGCATTGTAGGCTTTTTGTACCCTTTCCCAGCGTTTATCGCGATCCATGGCATAGAATCGGCCACTCAATGAAGCAATAAAAGGTCCTTTATGTTGTATATATCTCTCCAAGGTTTCAACAAAAGCCAATCCACTTTTGGGATCGGTGTCACGTCCGTCGGTAAATACGTGAATTGCAATCCGGGGTAGACCCGCGTCTATGGCCAAATCGCAAACTCGAATAAAATGTTCTATATGCGCATGAACCCCTCCGTCACTCAGTAAACCCATCAAATGCAAGGTTTTTTGCTCTTTTACGCAATACGTTAGCATCTCCTGAAAAACCGGATGCGATTTAAACTCATCTGTTTCAAATGCCCGGTTAATCCGCTGCAGCTCCTGATATACAATACGTCCTGCACCAATATTTAAATGTCCCACTTCGCTGTTCCCCATTTGCCCGGATGGCAATCCCACATATTCACCACAGGTCATCAATTCAGCATGTGGGTAGGTGTCATACAAGGATCGCACAAAAGGAATGTTTGCATGTTGAATTGCATCGGATTTTGGAACCTTTCCATGCCCCCAACCATCCATAATGACTAACAAACTCTTTCTTGACATAGCAGCAAAAATACTGCATCTTTGCAAGGAAATCGGTCATATAACTTTTTAAAAATCATTGAATTCAAATGTCAAAATATTTTTAAGCCTACTGTCCAGAAAATATCTGATCATGGGTTTATTTCTTCTTAATTTCTCCTTTTTATCATCGGCGCAGGATTTTATGGCTCCAATCGCACAGGCATTGAAAGAAGGAAACAGTAAAGTATTGGCTCAATATTTCGACAATGAACTGGATTTGACTTTTTCAGACAAAACCAATTCCTATTCCCGCAAACAAGCCCAAATTATTCTCGAACGTTTTTTTTCCAAAGAAGGCCCCAGAAATTATGTCCGCATGCAGGCCAGTCATTCCGGGTCAAATAATACCCGTTTCAGTATCGGCAAATTGTACACCTCGGGAGGAGAGTATCGGGTTTATATGTTTTTTGTATACAAAAGCCGACAGTATTACCTCAAGGAACTACGTTTTGAAAAATAATTCTTTTTGAATAAAAAAACCTCTACTTCGGTATAACACACAGATATTCAGCAGATTATGGAATTTATCGAATTTATTGAACAGGCCCTTCAAGAGGATATTCAGGACGGAGATCACAGTACCCTCGCTTGTATCCCCGCTGATGCCCGCGGCAAAGCCCTTCTGAAAATCAAGGAAGCAGGTATTATTGCAGGCATAGATATTGCACGACAGATTTTTACCCATATGGATCCTCAAGCTCAAATGGAGGTTTGGCTCAAGGATGGACAAATGGTAAAACCCGGAGAACAGGCCTTTGAAATCCAAACAAGCGTGCACAACATCCTGAAGGCTGAAAGATTGGTACTCAACATCATGCAACGCATGAGCGGCATTGCCTCTCTCACCCGAAAGTATGTGAATCAGATTGCAGACCTACCTGCCAAACTACTGGATACACGTAAAACAACACCCAATTTTCGCTGGTTCGAAAAAAGAGCAGTGCTGATTGGAGGAGGATTTAATCATCGCATGGGTTTGTACGACATGATCATGCTGAAAGATAATCATATCGATTATTGTGGGGGTATCGAACGGGCCATTGTTAAAACCAATCAATATCTCAAGGATAAAAACCTGTCACTTCAAATTGAAATAGAAGCGCGAACTATGGAAGATGTGAAAACCATCCTTGAAGTGGGTCAGGTACATCGAATCATGCTGGATAATTTTTCCGTTACACTCCTCAAAGAAGCAGTTGAAATGATTGGTGGCCAATATGAAACAGAAGCGAGTGGAGGCATTACGATAGAAAGTATCCGATCTTATGCTGAAACCGGCGTTGATTTTATTTCAGCCGGTGCTATCATCCATCATGCCGTGAGTATGGACCTGAGCTTAAAAGCCATTAAAGACCAAGGATGAAACCCTATTTTGTGATTATGAACTCTCGCATGGGTGAACGCAAAATGGGGCAAATCCATGAGGCTTTTAAAATATACTTTCTGGAAGACGAATACGAAATTCACCACACCGAATATGGTGGTCATGCTATTGAACTCGCCCGAAAGGCATTGGCCTCATCGGCCAAAGTTGTTGTAGCGGCAGGTGGCGATGGAACGGTCAATGAAATTTTACAGATCCTAACCCATCAGCCCATCAGTATGGCCATTTTACCCTGCGGATCAGGAAACGGATTGGCCCGACATTGTGGAATCCCTTTGAAATTAAATGAAGCCATTGCTGCGTTGAAAAAATCTACACCCAGACATTTAGACGTCGGCTCCTTGAATGGTCGATACTTCATCAGCAACGCAGGTGTAGGCTTTGATGCCATTGTTTGTAACACCATTCGTGAAAGTAAAAGCCGCGGATTAGCCATGTACGTGCGAAATGTCATTCGCCAATATTTTCATTACCGACCGGGTAGCTATCAAATTAAAACCGACCAAAATGAGCTAAATACCCCTGCCTACTTTTTAAGTGCAGCCAATGGAAAGGAGTTTGGTTATGGTTTTGAAATTGCTTCAGGTGCTTCGCTGCAGGATGGTTTGTTGGATTTGGTGATTGTCAAGGAGATGAGTTTTTTTAAGGGCCTAAAACTTGTGATAGATGGTTGGAGAAAAATGTTGGAATCCAACTCCAATTGCGTGTTTATCAAAGCTGCAGAGATAGAAATTTTTTCAAGTGATATGCATTACTTTCAGAGGGTTGGCGATGCCCATTCTAGTGAAGTGTACTGTCTTATAATATTACATCCTTT
>DAIRSC010000300.1:0-3078 GCA_036804585.1 Chitinophagaceae bacterium | reverse complement strand
TGATATGAAAAATTATTGTGCATCTAAATGAACGAAAATTACTCCATCATGTACTGGGATCAACTATTTTCACGTTAATCAGCAAGCCCTATTTACCAATGAGAAATGTTACTGAATCGATATGCAAAAGAATAGTTTCTATGGCATATTCTTGGTTCAAACCAAATAACTATATCTATTATGAACATCCCATCGGGGATTACCGTAATTTTCCATCTTGATATTTGATGTATGAAACAGGCGGTGCAATGTAAAGTGGAGGGGATGACTTGTGGTAATTGTGCCATGAGTATCCAAAAATACCTCGAATCGGAAGGCGCCTCAGATGTGGTTGCAAATGCGGCTACCGGAACAGTTTCATTTGTTGGTCCAGAAGAAGTGGAACTGGATTTACTTTTTCGGGGTATTCAAAAACTAGGCTTCAAAGTACTTCCAACTAATCAAAAGACAACATTTTCATCTTCTACCACTTTAAAAAGGTATTTGATTTTCGCAGTGCTTTTATGGCTCCCGCTGATGGCACATATGTTTTTAAGATCGCCTGTATTACATCAGGCATGGTTTCAATGTGCTTTGAGTACCCCTTTATTGTTGTTAGGGTTTTGGCATTTTGGCCGTAGTGCCTGGCGATCCTTAAAAAACGGAATTCCAAACATGGACGTATTGGTCATCATTGGTGCCTCAGCGGCTTATTTTTATAGCATTGCCGGTTGGTACATGCATCCTTCAAACGTGCATCAGTATTTGTTTTTCGAAACCTGTTCCTCCATCATTACGCTGGTACTTGCAGGTAATTTCCTCGAGGCATATACGGTTCAATCTACTTCAACTGCTATTCAGGAATTGATGAAATATCGAAAAACCAAAGCCCGTATTTTGTTCACGGATAGTATTGGAAAAGAGTCTATTCAGGAAGCGGATAACGATGCAGTTCGTTTAAATGATATTCTCATTGTCAATAGCGGAGATAAGGTTGCCGCAGATGGTGTGATTATTACAGGTGAGGCAGTGATCAACGAAGCTATGATGAGCGGTGAAAGTCTGCCTGTATCAAAAAAAACAGGTGATTCGGTGATAGGTGGAACGATTGTGATGGATGGTCAATTTCGGATGTCTGTCACAGCAGTAGGTGATTCCACAGCTATTGCCCAAATCATCGATATGGTGAATCGGGCACAGGCGGCCAAACCTCCTTTGCAAAAATTAGCAGACCGCATCAGCGCTATTTTTGTACCTGTTGTTTTAGGGATTTCAATACTCACTTTATTCGTGAGTGTGGGGATACTGGACATTGAATTTAAAGAAGGCTTGATGCGAAGCATTGCCGTTCTGGTGATTGCTTGCCCCTGTGCTATGGGTTTGGCCACACCGGCGGCTGTTATGGTTGGATTGGGCCGAGCCGCACGCCGGGGCATTTTGGTAAAAGGTGGTGATACGCTCGAGAAGTTGGTAAAGGTGAAACAATTTGTTTTTGATAAAACAGGAACCCTTACGACAGGCGAACTGGAAATTGATCAATTTGAATCAACATTACCTGTTGCTCAATTTCGTCAATTGGTGTGCAGTTTGGAATCCCATTCCTCACATCCCATTGCCAAATCGATTCTTCGACAATGGAGCGCCGAAGAAAAAATAGATTGGAAAGCAGTAGAAGAAATTAAAGGCATCGGACTCCGTGCTTCGGCTTTGGACGGAAGTATCTGGATCCTGGGCTCGTACCGAATTTTGGATGTGCAACCGGTGGGTGTCAAACATGATTTATGGCTTACCCAGGATGGCGTAATCATGGGGTGGATGGATTTAAAGGATAGCCTCCAACCCGATGCCAAAGCCGTGATTGGCCAATTACAAAAGCAAGGCATGAAATGTATTTTACTGAGTGGCGACCGCCAGGAAAAATGCGATCATATTGGTAAAGAACTCGGGATGGATGAGGTGTACGGCGAACGACTACCGGCACAAAAATTGCAAAAATTGGAGGAGCTCGAAAAGTATGGACCCACCCTGATGGTTGGCGATGGAATCAATGATGCACCTGCTTTGACCAAGGCATCTGTCGGAGTTTCATTGAGCGATGCTTCACAAATTGCTATTCAAAGTGCCGGAATTATTTTATTACAAAATAAATTATCTCTTTTGCCCGAAAGTATCTCTCTGGGTAAACATACTTATCAAACCATTCGGCAGAATTTATTTTGGGCCTTTGCATATAATGTAGTTGCTATTCCGGTGGCCTTTATGGGACTACTTTCTCCCAGTTGGGGAGCAGCCATCATGGGGTTGAGTGATGTGATACTGATTTTAAATTCATTGAAATTGCGGTTCAAAAAAATATAATGTGCTCTTTATACTTCCCATTTTGCAATCAATTATGAATGAAATATTAGAAGAAGGACAGGCATGACCAAGCAATCCGATTTGCAGGCCCATGTAACGCCATTTTTTTTGCGTTGAGATTATATCATCTGATGCAGGTTTTCAAGAATAAGTATGCCATCATTGGTTTTGTCAAACACTTCTATTTTTTCCGGATTGGCTGATTAGGGGTTGCTGATTAACGTGAAAATACTTGATTCTAGTACATGATGGAGTAATTTTCGTTCATTTAGATGCACAATAATTTTTCATATCACCTCAATAAGCTTGCAGTTTTTTCTGATTTTCACTTCTCACATGCATCTTCAAATTCCGCGTCATCGTCCAAGGGCTTTACAGTAGTATTATCCCATGAACGATTCCCGGAATTTGAAGCGTCAGTGGGATAAACAGCAGAGCCTATTTATCTTACAATTTCGGATATCGTACTCTTCTGAATGGCTGAATCGATTTGATGTTTCGTTATCTAAAAGTCGTTTCGAATTAAACTTTCTGTCTTGAATATAGCCCCTCGCCGAAAAGCTTTTTATTCTTGTCGATTTTGAATGAATAAGTGAAGAAAAAGATTTTAAATCGAATTATACTTTGATTTCAATTGTCATGATTACCTTTATACGGAAGTGCAACAATTATCTTTATTTGATCAGATTAAGATTATGCTGGAGGAGAGCGCTCCTGTTGAAGTGGACTTAAATACCCTAT
>DAIRSC010000299.1:0-3087 GCA_036804585.1 Chitinophagaceae bacterium | reverse complement strand
TGAGTTGAAAATCAATATTATTTTGATGGATCCATTTGGCTTTGGTAATACACTCTTCTTTTTGGGGTTTCAGGTATAATTCATCCGTATTCATATGATACCAATACGTTTTTTTGAAAACATACTGATTTTCAAAGTAGATATGATAAGTACATTCCAATAAATCCCCTAAATACAAATGGGTTAATCCTGTTTCTTCTCTTACTTCTCGCAATGCACAGGATTCAATAGGTTCGCCCGGATCTTGTTTTCCTTTTGGGAAATCCCAACGTCCTTTGCGGAAAATAAAAAGTACTTCATGTTTACTGTTGATGACCATACCACCACCCGCCACAACCACCGTTAAATGTTGCTCAAATTCCTGAAGTAATGTTTCGGGTACGCCAACCAGCACCGCTGTTTTAATTTCCGAAATCAATAGAAGGTCGAGCAGGTCATCCATGCGGGAAGAATTCCACTTAAAAAACACAAAACAAGGTTTGAGAGATATCTGACTTTGCTCTTCTTCGCTACAAAGCAAAATCTTTTTATCATTAAACATTATTTTGATCATGGTATGGTTGTTTGTTTATTCCTGACTTTAGGCGTAGGTTTGTTGGCCTATGAAACGCGAATTGCTCGTAGCAGAAAAACTCCTACAAATTAATGCTGTAAAATTAAATTCTCAAAATCCGTTTACCTGGGCCAGTGGATGGAAAAGTCCTATTTATTGCGACAATAGAAAGTTATTGTCCTACCCACATTTGAGAGATTTTATCAAAAGTGAATTAACTAATTTGGTATTTACCGAATTCCCCGGGGCAGAAGTGATTGCGGGCGTGGCAACCGCCGGTATTCCGCATGGCACCTTAGTGGCTGATTTACTCAGTTTGCCCTTTATATATGTTCGATCTAAACCTAAGGAGCACGGCATGGGAAATCAAATTGAAGGGGTGCTTGAAAGTGGTCAGGAAGTAGTAGTGATTGAAGATTTAATTTCAACCGGTAAAAGTAGTATGCAGGCAATTGAAGCGATAAGGGCTGCCGGAGGTAAAGTGGTTGGTTTGGTGAGTGTGTTTAACTACGGATTCACAGCGGCCGCCAATCTGTTTGAACAGGAAGGTATCCGAACCATTAGTTTAAGTCATTACAATGCTCTACTCGATCTGGCACTGGAGAAACAACTCATTCAGAGTAGTGAATTGAATTTGCTTGAAAAATGGCGCGAAAACCCTGATAAATGGGGCCAATAGATGCAGGTTGGTAATTGTTGCACGATTTTTTTTACAGATTTTTACGGAGTTGGAAAATGTGTTTCCGGCAAGATTATTCAGAGGAATGGTGATGACTGTAAACCCAACGTATTGTGTCATTGAAAATTAATAGGTAAAATGAACATTCTGCCCCGGTTTGAATGATTCATACCTGAATCGTGCAGGTTCTGTAAAACATTTGATTTTTAGAGTCTTCTTCATGTTTATCTTTTCTCCCAGTTTTACGTCTATCTGCGCACAGCAGCAAGCCCTAAATATTCTCTTATGCCCATTATTGATTTATGGATTTGATTTAGGTCTAAAAGGCGCAGCAATCGCAACAACGATTGGAAGAGGTGCGGGCGTCTTATATCAAGTTTATTTTTTATTTGTAAAACCGGGTGTCATTCGTTTCAAACAGTCAGATTTCAGGCCACGAGCAATCATCATTCGGCAATTGATTGACATTGCTTGGCCGGCAACTTTTCAATTTATTATCGCTTCAGCGAGTTGGATAGTGCTGGCAAAATTGGTTGCAGAAACAGGTGGAACTGCAGCCTCTGCCGGATATCAGATTGCCCTACGGAATGTGGTGTTTTTATTTAACCTGCTTGGGGTTTGAGCAATGCGGCGGCCACTTTGGTAGGGCAACATTTAGGAGCCTCCAAACCTGAAAGGGCTGAGCAAAGTGTGATGTTGTGTGTAAAATTTAATGTATTGTTTATGTCTTTTGTTACTTTGGTATTTGTGTTTTTTCCCGGGTCTATCATCACCTGGTACAGTAAGGATTTGGCTGTGATAGAAGTTGGCCCACAGGCTTTAAGAACCATAGGCTCTGGTTCTATTTTTTATAGAATCGGTATGGTGATGATACAGGGATTAAGCGGAGCGGGAGATACAAAAACGCCCACCATCATTCACTTCGTTTGTTTTTGGTTGTTTCAGATTCCGTTAGCTTATTTTTTATTCCGAGCCGATATGCTTGGCATTAAAGGAATCTTTTGGGCCATACCAATTGCCGAAACCTTGATAGCAATTGTTGTGTACTTAATATTTCGTCAGGGTAAGTGGAAGAAGGTTAAAGTATAAATGGTGCGGTTTTTATGTGACACCGCACCATTTCAGAGAATTAGACCGATTAAATTATAATTGTAGTTAAAAGTGCAATTTTAAATAATGTTTCCAGGGGATACTACAAAAGGATATCAGAATTGCATTTTTAGAGTTCTAAAATACTTGTGACTGGTATAGCATTACGAATTGGACTAGAATACTTTAGAAAGAAATTGGTAGAATTCCTTTTTCGTGGCGTAAAAATCGCTACTGGTATCATGTAATAAATCAGCCAAATGTTCGTCAGTTTCTTTCATTTTTATATGGATGTAATTAGGTTTCTCAGCGGCTTCATTGAGCAGTGATTGGTTTTTTAAATTCACATCGTGTAACATTTCATCAATATGAATACCTAGAATACGGAATTTGTTTTCGAAATGTTCTATTTGTAACAATACATCATGGCCGGTATTTTTTCCGGCAACTTCGGTGAGTCGATTTCGTAAGATATGTAATTCTGCCTTAAAGAAGTTTAAATCGCGAATGGAATCTTGGCAGAGTAAGTGATAATGGGAGAGTGAATCTTTCATGTGTTTTTATTTTTTTGTTTAAATTTTATATTTTTTTACTGAGGTAATATTTGTTCTTTTACCGATTTACTCCTTTTAATCATTGCATCTTTTATAGAAAAAGTAGATGTTTACTGGCCGGTATTTGAAACAGAATTCTATTTATGAAATATATCAAACAGAAATAATACAATACAAAGGTAGGGCATTACTCCTTGGCAGACCGACTGATT
>DAIRSC010000298.1:0-3088 GCA_036804585.1 Chitinophagaceae bacterium | reverse complement strand
GGGGGGGTAAATTCGCGGATACCCCTAATGGCCGCTGGTTGCTTTGTTTTCATGGCGTTTATCATTATTGGTTAAAAAATGTTTTGTTCGAATTGTGAATCCGAAGTTAAGGAAATTTACAACTATCAACAAAATTTTTAACAATTCAACCCAACTCCGAGTTGTCGATCCGGGTCCGATAAATCTGGTCAGATTATTCACGCAAATTTTGCAAGGGTCTTACCATACGCCAAAAGCCCCCTTTCGGAGGCTTTGGCTAACTATTTCTAAACGATTCCTATCCTTCCTTTTGTTCAGGTTTAGGAATCAATACTTTTCTCGAAAATTTGTATTTACCGGTTTTCGGATCCGTACCGGTTAATTTCACCTGTACTTTATCACCTTCTTTAAATACACCATCCATGGTTTCTAATCGTTTCCAGCTTATTTCACTGATGTGTAATAAACCTTGTTTACCTGGAAGGAATTCAACGAAAGCGCCAAATGGCATAATCGATTTTACTGTAGAATCATATACCGTACCTACTTCGGGTACTGCAACAATGCCTTTAATCCATGACAAAGCTCTGTCTAAGCCCTCTTTTTGTTTGGAGAATATACTCACATGGCCTTTATCACCCACCTCTTCAATGGAGATTGTGGTACCGGTTTCACGTTGAATTTCTTGAATAATTTTACCACCTGGTCCAATCACTGCACCAATAAATTCTTTGTCAATGGCCAGGAATTCCATACGAGGCGCATGCGGTTTCAGGTCTTCACGTTTTTCAGGAATACATTGATACATGGCATCCAAAATATGCATACGGCCATCTCTCGCTTGTGCAAGTGCCTGACGCATAATATCCATACTCAAACCATCTACTTTAATATCCATCTGAATACCACAAATTCCATCACGGGTTCCGGTTACTTTAAAGTCCATATCACCCAAATGATCTTCATCACCAAGGATATCGGTGAGTACAACACATGCGCCATCTTCACGCGAAATCAATCCCATTGCCACACCTGATACGTGTTTTGGAATAGACACCCCGGCATCCATTAAAGCCAGCGAACCGGCACATACGGTAGCCATGGATGATGATCCATTACTTTCCAAAATATCTGAAATCACCCGTATCGTATAAGGGAATTTTTCTTTAGCCGGAATCACTTGTTTTAATGAACGTTGAGCTAAGTTACCATGGCCAACTTCTCGTCGACCCGGTCCGCGCATCGGTTTAATTTCACCGGTGGAGAATGGCGGAAAGTTATAGTGTAAATAGAAACTACTGTACTCACTGCTCTCTGCATCTTCAATCAGTTTTTCATCTTCCGGTGTTCCCAAAGTTACAGTGGTGAGCGATTGTGTTTCACCACGCGTAAACAATGCCGTTCCATGCGGCGAAGGCAGAAAATCGATTTCCATCTCCAAAGGTCGAACCACATCCAAAGCACGTCCATCCAAACGCACTTTTTCGTCCAACATCATATTGCGGATTACTTCCTTCTCCAACTTGTGATAATAATATCCAACCAAAGCTGCATCTTCCTCAGGTAATTCACCCAAATGTTCTACCAACTCTTTTTCGATCGCTTTAAAGGCATCACCTCTTTCATGTTTGGCCGAAGCTGATTTAGCGACTTGGTATATTTTGTCTTTGGCAAACGCCCCGATTTTTTCTTTCAGTTCATCGTTGCGATATGGCTTGGTGTAATCTCGTTTAGCAGGCGATCCCACCATTTCCCATAATTCCTTTTGGGCCTGAACTTGTTTGCGTATGGCTTGATGACCAGCTTCAATCGCCTGAATCAAATCTTCTTCACTACATTCCTTACTTTCACCTTCAACCATCATGATATTTTTATCCGTAGCAGCGATGATAAAATCCATATCTGATTCTAACATTTGACTGCGGGTCGGATTAATCACCATTTGTCCATTGATACGCGATACACGTACCTCAGAAATAATTTCCTGAATAGGCACATCCGAAACAGCCAATGCTGCTGATGCCGCCAAACAAGCCAATGCATCCGGCATAATTTCCGGATCAGAAGATACCAAGGTTACCAAAACCTGTACATCACATAAATAATCATCCGGGAATAATGGACGCAAGGCGCGATCGATTAAACGGGAGATTAAAATTTCATAATCACTGAGTCGACCTTCTCTCTTAAAGAAAGATCCGGGAATACGTCCGGCAGCCGCAAATTTTTCCTGATAATCTACTGATAAAGGGAAAAAAGATTGACCCGGTTTGGGTTCTTTATTGGCGACAACGGTTGCCAAAATTGCGCATTTGCCCATGCGCACCAGTGCTGAACCATCAGCCTGGCGGGCCAGTTTGCCCGTTTCGATGGTTATTTCACGACCATCACCTAAGTCGAAGGTCTTTGATTTTAATTGAAACATGATTGTTTTTTTAAATGATAAATGGCGCTTTGCTTAATGGGTGGCCCGATTCATTACGCCTGGTTTAGATAAAACCCATCCGTGATCATACGAAGGATTGTGTACCTTGACGAATTCATGCTTAAAGTGGTGTCATCTACTGAGAAATTAAAAACTCGATAGAATGAACACCCTGCCGCAAAAAGAGCAATTCCCAACCGTAAAGATTGGGAACGCCTGAAAATTATTTTCTTAAGCCTAAAGTGACTAATAAAGCCCTGTAGCCTGAGAGGTTCGTTTTTGCTAAATAAGACAACAATTGTTTACGTTGGCCTACCAGTTGAATCAGACCACGATTTGAACTGAAGTCTTTTTTATTCGACTGCATGTGACCTGAAATGTGTTTGATACGTTCTGTCAACATGGCGATTTGTCCTTCAATCGAACCCGTATTGGTTTCGCTTCCGCCATGAGTTTTGAACAATTCTTTTTTGCGTTCTTTTGTTAATACTGACATCTTTAAAGTATTAGGTTTTCTATTTTAATCGGTTGCGAAAGTAGCACAATTTCATAAACATCCCAATTTATGCGCTTTCTTTTCTAGAACAAGCTCGTAAAAAGTTGTTATTTGTTGTTCTTATTAAACTTTTCCTGGATATATCAGGCATCAATCCCCTGATTTTTCTACAAAAATTTGATTGCGCC
>DAIRSC010000297.1:0-3110 GCA_036804585.1 Chitinophagaceae bacterium | reverse complement strand
CGTATTGAATAGTAAAGGTAACCGAAAAAACAAACAAGGTCTTCAAGCCTATTTCGGCATTTAAACAAGAACTCTTTTTCCATTTTGAACAAGCTCCCCAAAAAGCAATCGACTTTTTCGAAATGATAGTTGCTGAGCAAAAGGAGAAAAGGTTATTTTATCTCGAAGAATACTGGACCAAACAAGTTCTAGATATCCTAGAATTGAATTTGTTATCACCGATTAACCCTGAACACAGTTGCGCCATGGCTACAATTTCATTCAATGATCGCAAACACGAAGAGCTTGAAAGTTTTTTGATGGACCAAGCACAAATACATACGGTTGGCATAAATTGGCATCGTATTCATGGTGTGCGTATCACCCCCCATGTTCATACCAGCACAAAAAACATGCACCAATCAGGCATTTGCGGGCGTCTTTTCAACCCATATTTGAACCAAATGAACGAGGGTATCTACAGATTTTTGCATATCCTGAACACTCACAAATTCATGTCGTGAATGAATAGCCATTTCGCCTGTGAATAAATTCGGACAAGGCAATCCCATAAATGAAAGACGTGATCCATCTGTACCTCCACGAATGAGCCATCGCTCAGCTTTAACGCCGGCTCTGGTCATCGCCTCTTCGGCATAATCAGTAACCATAGGCACTTCGCGAATAATGTCCATCATATTCCGATATTGTTCATAGGTATTAAAATCTGCTTTGGCGCCAGGAAATTGTTCAAGTGTTTTGTGCAGAATTTCTACCAATCGATCCTCATGCTCTTTCAGTTTCGCTGTTTCAAAATCACGTATAATAAATTTAATCGTTGTCTTTTCAATCCCTCCCTCAATGGAAACGGGATGAATATATCCTTGCCGTTCTTCCGTGGTTTCCGGACTCCAGGAATCTTTGGGCAAAGCATCAATGAGTGCTGAAGCGACCTTGATGGCACTGAGCAATTTACCTTTGGCATACCCCGGGTGTGCACTGATTCCATGAATCACCATGGTTGCGCCATCTGCACTAAATGATTCAGACTCGAGCGCCCCGCATTCTCCTCCATCCAAGGTATAACCAAAATCCGCTCCTAATTTTACCATATCTATCTTTTCCACTCCTCTGCCTACTTCTTCATCCGGTGTAAACAAAATTCGAATTTTACCATGTGGTATTTCCGGATGTTCCTGAATAAATTGAACAAAGTCCATTATAATTGCTACACCAGCTTTATCATCTGCCCCTAACAGCGTCAGGCCCGAAGCAGTGATGATATCCTCTCCAATCTTTTCTTTCAAATAGGGATGTTGTTCAATAGTAATCACCTGAGACTGATCATCCGGCAAAACAATCGCTTGTCCCTGATAATTTGTATGCAAAATTGGTTTGACGTTGGTGCCACTGCAATCAGGCGCTGTATCCATATGTGCACAAAAGCACAGCACGGGAATATGCTTGGTCGTGTTTGATGGGATGGTAGCATAGACATAACCATGTTCGTCCATCTCCGCATCCGACAGTCCTAATGTCAGAAGTTCTTTTGCCAATATGCGGCCTAAATCCTTTTGTTTCTCAGTACTTGGAAATTGAGTTGACTCCGGATCGCTTTGGGTGTCAACTTGTACATATCGCATCAAACGTTCTGCAACGGAATAATGATAAACTGCTTGAGACATAATTTTTTTTTAGGCTCCAAAAGTACATGATGAAATTTATACATAGCAGCCGAAAATTGGTTGGAGTGATGCCATTAGGAAAGCGCTTACAACAAGGTTTTATGTACCAAGTTTTTTATTTTCAAAGAACGCAATTGTATTTTCCCATTCTCCATTCAAAACGCAACTTTGATATTCCTAGATAAACGTCAAAAATCTATATCCATTGATAATTAAGTAAGGTAGGGGCTGCTGTTTAACGTGAAAGCATGTGATATCATTGCATTTTAGTTCGAATTCTGCTTATTTAGGAGCTTCTGTTTAATGTGAAAGTCGTTGATATCTTTACATGATAGAGAGACCTTCGCTCATTTAGATGAAAAATAATTTTTCATATCGTTTCAATAAGCTTGCAGTTCATCAGCCCCTAAGTAAGGATGAGATTGTATGAAAAGATAAGTTGACCTTGTCCCCTCAGTGCGCGATTATCATGAGCATAATAACAACTTATTGTATAAAACACTTGTCAACGCATTTCAAACAGCCTGATTCAAACCCTACTTTTGCGGCATGTCCGCATATGATATTTCTAATTTTTCGCTCTATCAAACGCTCACAGCGACTTTCGCCTTATTTGCTGTAATCGATATATTGGGTTCAATACCTGTGTTGATTTCATTTAAAAATAAAATGGGGCATATCAGTGCAGGACGTGCTACACTGGTTTCGGCGGCGCTGATATTACTATTCTTTTTTTTAGGAGAACGATTCTTAGGGATACTCGGATTAGATGTATCCTCATTTGCCATTGCAGGTTCGATCGTATTATTTATCTTGGGTTTGGAAATGGTATTAGGGATAGAATTTTTTAAAGGTGATCCGAATAACAAAGCCGGCAGTATTGTGCCAGTGGCTTTTCCCATCATTGCCGGATCAGGTACACTCACCACAGTGATGTCGATGAAATCTTTATACCATCAATACAATATTTTATTGGCCATCCTGATCAATACACTGATTATTTTTATTGCATTAAAAAGTTTAAACTGGCTCGAAAAAATTCTCGGGCATTCCGGCATTCTGGTGATCCGAAAATTTTTTGGTGTGATTCTTTTAGCAATCGCAGTTAAAATGTTTCGCACGAATATGAGCTTGTAAGCCCTCAGTATGTTTACAATCTGCAACGAATCAATTCACATTCCGTGAATAACTTTTTTTGAAAAATATTTTTTCGTATAAAAATTAATGTCTATACTTGTATTGGTTATTTTGCTTACTAACCCATAAATTCAAAAAAGAGCCGGAAGTTTTTAACTGCCGGTTTTTTTTATGTCTCTGAAAACCGCATCCAGCAGGGCTTTCCGAAGAACAAATATTTTTACAATCATCATTTTAATTTTACCTTTTTGAAAATGGCTGAAGAAAAAAGTTTATAAGATTTTGATTTTTTTCTTTGTTGCGCTTATT
>DAIRSC010000296.1:0-3141 GCA_036804585.1 Chitinophagaceae bacterium | reverse complement strand
TTATCTTCTAATGTACTTTTTATCCGACAATACCATTCCAATACAGGGCCCTTGTATAAATAATTTTTAATCAGTTGTTCACGATAATAGGCCGGAACTTCGCGACTCATCGAATAGTCCTTAAATTCTTCCCGAAACATTCGTCCGATTTTACGGGCTCTCTCACTGTAGGTGATGCCGTAATTGGAATCTTCGGGTGTAATCCTGGGAAGAAATTTTACATTAATTTCTCCATCCTTTAGCAAAAAATCGCTTTTACGCATGGTATATCCTACCCCATGAAAGAGCGTTGGTAGGATATCTAATTTGAGTTGTTGTGCTAAATAAAAAGCGCCTTTATGAAATCTTTTTATCTCATCATCATAACTGCGTGTGCCTTCGGGAAATATGGCTATTGAATATCCCCGATCAACCCAATACGATAATTTATCTACCGAAAATTCTGCGCCTTCTTCTACCGGATAATAATCAGCCATTCTTACCAATGCGCCAAATACCGGAGAGCGCCAAACCCATTTATTGGTGAGTAATAAAATTTTCGGATGTAAAGAAATGATTCTCAGGAGGTCTAAAAAGGAAGCATGATTGGCAATCAACACGCAGGGTTTTTCGAAATGGGCGGCTTCTTTATTTTCAAATCTTTTTTTCACATTGCCCATGATATAAAGCAGACTCCACATCATTTTACAAATCATCACATGGTAGATATACTTCATTCGATCTTTGGCAAAGGGGATACATTTAGTCAGGATGAAGCCAATAAAGGTTAGTAATAAACAACCGGTTACATAATAGGTAAATGCAAAAATGGTTTTCGTAAATGACCATAATGTAAAAGGATGAAATTTTTTGTTGGCACGTTTTTGGATGAAATAATTAAAGAGTAAAGGCTGTATGTTTTGTGAAATAAGCAGCATCGATAAAATGCCGATAACCGATACCAATGCGATGGATTGTAAGGCAGGATGTTTGGCAAAAATCAAGACCCCCAAACCGATGATGGTGGTCATTGCCGACAAATAAATCGATACACGGATGCTGCTTAATTTGGGTTTGCCATATTTGTATTTTTCCAGTAATCCATCTGTAATAAAAATACTGTAATCGTCTCCCAGCCCAAAAATCAATGTGGAGATAATAATGTTGATGATATTAAATTCTATCCCCAATAGGCCCATCAAACCAAGGATGCAAATCCATGTAAGTACCATGGGTATAAATGAAATCAATGCTATTTCGATACGACCATATGATATCAGTATCGTAAAAAAAACAATGAAGGAGGTATAAAACAAAATGTTGTAGAAGTCGTCACGAATCAATGTTACGAAGCGACTGGTAATCATCTGTCTGTCTGTAACATATTGATGAGAACTGGAAGTAAAATGTTCAATGAAATTTGTTCGTTGGACCTGGCTTGCTTTTACCACGCTAATCACGCGAACACCATTGCTATCTTCAAGAACAAGACCCGCAAAAAGATTTTTAAAGGTATTATGATAAATGGAATCAGGCGATTTGGGTGCTTCATTCAGCAAACGAACAATGCCATCAAAAGCGGTCTTATTAAATCCGGTTTCTGTACCAATGCGTTGTAATTGCGACTGCAGCCTGGCTTTTTTAAGAGGCGTCCAATATGACTTCCAGTGATTTTGTCTCTCCTGAATTTTATCATCACTCAATAAGAAGGAAGCGATGGGTTGATAAGCCGAAATTTCATTTTTCCGAAGCGCAGTTTCGAGTTGTTTTTCTGATTGATCAGCTTGCTGCAAGGCCTCATTTAAATTTTTGCCTTCGCTGACACAAAATAAACTATTGAGTGAAACTTTGAGGCGCTGGTTAATGATTTTCTGATGGGCAGACATCGCAGGGCTCATGTAATTCATCTGCATCAGATCTTCGGTGAATCTTACCTTTTTTACATAAAACCCCAAAATGCAGGTTGCCACCAGAATTGTGAGTAAAAAATACGTTTGATATTTATTTTTTCTTGTAAAAAAACGGTCCAGCCAATTATGATGTGGTACATCCTGATGATTCTTATCCCGAATAAAATGGGGTAAAAAAATCAATGTGCAAATCGAGGATCCAATCAGGTTAAATGCCGTGAATAAACCAAGTTCTTTCAAAACCGGCGCATGCATGAAAGTCAAACTCAAAAATGCGGCAATGGTCGTAAAACTGCCAATGGTCATTGGATGGGTCAACTCTGCAATTGTCGCTTCCTTGTTTGGGCTATGCCTGAGATGCGACATAAAATGCAGCGAATAATTTACCGCAATCCCCAATATGACACTGGAAGCACCCAAGGCCATTAGGCTAACTTCGCCTTTGATCAAATACATCATGGCCATGCCAAAACTCCCGCCGAATACAACCGGAATCATGATTTGTAAAGGAGCAAATACGCTACGAAAAAATCCAATGAATAAAATCAACAGGAGTGTCAATGTTATGCCAAGGGTCAAATAAGTATCTTGTTGCATTTGAACGGCATTTGCACTGGCTACCAGGGGGGCGCCAAAATAATGGAATTGCAGGGCCGCAAAAGATTCAGAACCCAATACCTTTTTCGCCGATTGAGCAATCAAGGGCTCTAGGCTTTTGTTCATTTTTGTTTGTGAAGAAGGCCAATTCGGATGCAGGAAAAAAGCAAGTTGATTACCTCCGTCATTGATCAAATACCCATCATACATCGATACATCCTCATTCAATTGAAATCGACTCAATTTTTTAAAGGCTGGTAAACTCCATCCCAAAGGGTCATTGAGCAGTAATTGCTTTAGTGCAAGTCCTCCCGGTGAAATCAATATGCGGTAATTGGTTTGAAGTTTGTTGCGCAAATAATTTTCATCCAAACAAGAGTCTATTTGTGAATAATCTTTCTCATCCAGTAAAACCGGCAAATAATTTTGTACGAGTCCCATTAATTGTATCATGGACTCATCATCTTGTTGGGCTTCAATTTTTTGAATCAGATGTTCGCGATCATTCTTTAATAAATCATCTTGAAATGCTTCCGTAAAAGCAATTAGCAAATCAGGGTCAGAAGCATTACTATACGTTAAAGAAACCGAACAAATGATACGATCCAGTTGTATAATCCGAAAGAGCACACTACTGATGTCCTGCCCTATTATT
>DAIRSC010000295.1:0-3155 GCA_036804585.1 Chitinophagaceae bacterium | reverse complement strand
GCCTTTCCAAATATCACGTTAATCGGGGATACAACCGGTGGCGGGGGAGGTTTACCCAATGGCGGTCAACTTCCTAATGGATGGACTTATCGTTTCAGCATTTCTCAGCTTTTAGACCTTAATGGTAATAATTATGCAGAAGACGGAGTTGCTCCGGAGATATTTGAATCATTCAACTGGTCTGATTTAACCAAAGACGAAATCCTGGATCGGGCCATTCTTGAATTACAATAGCATCTCTCGAACAACAAGGTTCATATTACGATATACCCTGAGTAAATCATTATATCCGCTTGTCTGCATCACTATATATCGTTTGCTTACCCTTGGTTTACTTGTTGTATGAACTTTGTATATAACTCCACCGGACCATGAGTAATTTCTTGAATGATTACAATCCACTTGTATGTACCGATGCAGAGATCGCCTTATTGCGCGATCAGGAAATATGGAAGACAAAGAAAATACTGACAACAAAAATTGATAATCTACTGGGACAGATTGAGGCCGAATCGCGTCATCGTTATGCAGACTGTTTTGAAAATCTTTCGGGCCTGAAATGGCGAAGTAAATTATCGCGTGGTGAACAATATGAAGGCTATCCCTACCGAATACTCGATGCACCGGGGCACTTTCATCATAATCATTTGTCAGCAGTCAGAAATTTCATTTGGTTCGGTCACTATGCCTGCAGTTACCTCTTACTTAAAGGAACATCGGCAGAAATTTTCAAAAAAAAAGTATCAGGAAAGCTGTCGGTGCGTGGTGTTCAAATCTCTATATGTACCGATGCAACACCATGGAATCATCGATTCGAAGAGAATATGATCTCATTGGATCAAGGTATCAGTCTTATCAGTAATCATGAATTTATTAAGTTGGGGCTAAAAGCTGAGTTAGGCTCGTTGGAAGAGATGCATCTGTTTTTTACAGAATCCTATCGCATATATACCGAATTAATTGCCTAATCCCATTCTCATCATCAGATTTTTAATCTGACTGTCCCAAAGTAATTGAACATCGCGCAATTCATATTGCTCGGCGAAATCCGTAATCAGTAATACTGTGTCTCCGGTGATTTCTGTACTGGTGATGCGAAACTCAAAATATTCATCATAAGGATTGTCAACCCAGCGGAAACGGATGTACTCCAAATCTTCATATTCCATGACCTCGGCTTGTTGCTTATTGCCTTCCCAGGTAAATGTGAAGATATCAAGATGATCATCCACCTCATCGGCAAACCATAAACCCAATCCACTCGATGTGGTTATAAAATCCCATAGTATGATTGGTGAAGATTTAATGATGTATTCGAGCGTGTACTTCTTTTTCTTTGTTGGAAGAAAATTCCGCTTACTGACTTCGGATTGTTGTTTCTCACGCAACTTATTTAGTATGCGTTCTTTGGCTTTGTCTTTTTGAGAATACTTTTTGGGGATTAGCGCAGGATCGGGCACAATTTCAATGTGCTCAATAACCACATTCTCTTCATCATCATCTTTGTCGCCTTTCTTTTTACGTCCGCGTTTAGGTTTAGGACCATCCAGTTTCAACAATGTTTTCTTACCGGCCTCAGCCTTTTGTTTGGCATCCAATGGTTTAGCAGTTGGCACCTCAACTGGTTTTTTATTCTTTTCCTTTACATCAACCGCAGTCGATTTCTTAGCCGATGTTTTGGCCAACACCTTGGGTGCCGGTGAAACACTTTTCTTAACAGGAGCTACCGCTTTTTTTGCAGGAGTTGATTTAGGTGCAACCTTAGCCTTAGATTTACTGCTCGTTGCGGGTTTAACCGCTGTTTTAGTAACAACGGCTTTTACTGCTTTTTTTGCAGGGGCTTTTGCAGTTGTTTTTTTTGCGGGCTTAGTTTTCGATTTTGGTTTCATATAATGAATTGCGTTAAAAGTAATTATTTTGATATAAACAACAAATGAAATTAATAACGCTTGTTTAAACAGCTACACAAATGATATGCAGCGCACTTAAATCCATACCTATCCGAAAAAAACTCAAATTGTTAATAATTTGTTTACAAATAAACTCATTGCCTATATCTTTGCTAATCTAACGAACCTAAAAAACACCAATGCGTCAGTTAAAAATCACCCGTTCCATAACCAACAGGGAGAGCGCCTCGCTGGAAAAATACCTCCAGGAAATTGCTAAAGTAGATTTGATCACTGCAGAGGAAGAAGTGGAACTGGCCCGTAGGATTCGCAATGGCGACCCGGATGCTCTGGAAAAACTGACTAAAGCTAATCTTAGATTCGTTGTATCTGTTGCCAAACAATATCAGAATCAGGGTTTATCCCTACCGGATTTAATCAACGAAGGGAATCTTGGTTTAATCAAAGCCGCTCAGCGTTTCGACGAAACCAGAGGCTTTAAATTCATCTCTTATGC
The DNA here is from genome assembly GCA_036804585.1 of Chitinophagaceae bacterium. GTDB lineage: Bacteria > Bacteroidota > Bacteroidia > Chitinophagales > Chitinophagaceae > OLB11. Next base: position 749 of record DAIRSC010000295.1, on the reverse strand, counting down.
GGTATGGTGGATCCGTCAGTCCATATTACAAGCTTTGGCGGAGCAAAGCCGTATTGTGAGGTTACCTCTTAACAAAGTAGGCTCTCTCAACAAAATCAATAAAGCGTTTTCTCAACTTGAACAGCAATACGAACGCGAACCCACCTCTGAAGAGCTCGCCGCGCTACTGGATGTCAGTGATGATGAAGTTCGAGCTACAATCAGCGTTGCCTCCCGTCATTTAAGCATGGACGCCCCTTTTCAGGAAGGTGAAGATGGCTCACTGGTTGATGTTCTTAAAAATCCAAATGCAGTTAACACGGATCGTGATGTGGAACACATTGAATCTTTGAGAAAAGAAATTGAACGTTCACTGACCTTACTCACCGAACGCCAAAGCGAAGTGCTTCGCTTGTTCTTTGGCATAGGTGTCAATCAACCGGTATCACTAGAAGATATAGCTGACCGTTTCAATCTTACCCGTGAACGTGTGCTCCAGATAAAAGATAAAGCCAATACCTAGCTTCGCAGTACCAACCGGAGTAAAGTGTTAAAAACATATCTCGGCGAATAATTCCATAAATAATAAATAAAACCAAACACTATGATACGAATCATCACATCCCTAATCTTTTCATTGATTGTTGCATACAGTGTTGCACAAAATACTGCCGTTAATTTCGGGACCAACACATCATTAAAGTACCAACAAACACCGCCTACTGAGAAAACCATTTCGGTACTCTACAACAAAGCAAGCGAAACGGCTA
>DAIRSC010000294.1:0-3183 GCA_036804585.1 Chitinophagaceae bacterium | reverse complement strand
CGAAAATTACTCCATCATGTACTGGAATCAACTATTTTCACGTTAATCAGCAGACTAAATAAATTTAACCTGGCCTGTTGGGTGTAAAATGCCGTTATGTGGGTTCATCTGATTCATTATTTTTTGCATTTAATTTTTCCAATTCTCCCGGCGAAATTATTTTTTAAAGCGGAATATCAAAAGGCATATCGCATCATGTTACTCACTATGTTGGTAGATGTTGACCATATTTTAGCCTCTCCCATTTTTGATCCGAATCGTTGTAGCATCGCTTTTCATCCTTTACATACTTTTCCTGCAATCATTGTTTATGCCCTGTTTTGTTTCTTTCCGGGAATTTGGCAAATGATCGGAATAGGCTTGTGTTTACATATGGCCACCGATGCATTTAATTGTTACCTCATGCATTGATTCGTTTCATTCACATCTAAATTTAAAAAGGATTACTATACCGTTCATCCCGAATCAATTGCTCATCAGTGAGTGTTTTCAAAAAGGCCACCAGTGCCGCTTTATCTGACTCACTCAATTTTAATCCTCCCGGTATTTGCTGTAAAAAAGTAGGATCTAAGGTACTGGATGGTGTGACCATATTATAGTGGTCAACCACCTCTTCCAGAGTACGAAAACGTCCATCGTGCATATAAGGAAAAGTCAGCGCGATATTTCTTAAACTGGGCGTTTTAAATTTCCCACGATCATTGGCATTACCACTGATAGCCTGAAGTCCCGGATCGACGATTTGAAGTGTGGAATCCAACCCATTATTGTGAAAACGGTCATCTTCAAAATTGGCTCCACTATGACAATGTTGACAGTCAGCACCGGATTGAGCAGGAAATGCCGGATTAAATTCAGTAAAAAACAAAAAACGGCCTCTTTCCTCTTGAGGGGTGAGATTGACTTTACCTGCCACGTAATCGTCGTATTTTGAATAATGTGAAACAATCGAAAACATAAATTGTTCCATCGCCAAACTCATACGAAGTGGATTGATCTCATCCGTTCCAAAGGCTTTTCGAAATTGAACCCGATAGCTAGGAATATTTTTTAGTTTTTCCACCACCTGCGCAAGAGTTTCATCCATCTCCAAATGATCCTCAATCGGTATCAAGGATTGTTCGCGCAAAGTAGCCGCACGACCATCCCAGAAAAATCCCTTTGTATTCCACAACATATTAAAAACAGCCATGGCTTGTCTCTTTCCGGGCAACCCTCTTACGCCAATAGAGTATCGATTGGTGTCTGAAAAAGCATTTTTTTGTTGATGACAGCTGGCACAACTCATGCTCATATTTTTGGATAATGCCTTTTCGTAAAACAACATCCGCCCTAGTTTAACCCCTTCAGTAGTGAGTTTATTATCGGGAGGATATATTGGTTCAGGCAAAGCGCCAAACTCGTTTTTGTAATCAAAGTTTCGATCAAAATCAGGATCTTTGGAACAGGCTGCCAAGATGCCTATGAACAAAATGATGATTCCTGTATATTTTATTTGATTCCCTCTTTTCATTGCCGTAAATTTTTATTGTTCACAAAACGAAGATCGTTCAGACTATTTAAAAATGCAATCAAATCCTTTTGTTCATTATCACTTAAATTCAATGGTTTTATTTCTACACTTTTATTCGGATGGGCCTTACCGCCTGTATTATAGTGAGTAATCACTTCTTCTAACGTTTTTATAGAACCATCATGCATATAAGGAGCGGTGAATCCGACATTTCGCAGCGAAGGAACTTTGAACAAAGCCCGATCACTTTCCTGATGTGTTAAACGCATTCTGCCGCTATCAGCATATTGAATGTAAAGCCCGTTATTTTTAAAACTATAATCGGTAAAATTAAATCCCTGATGACATTTGTTGCAATTCAATCGCTCACTAAAAAACAACTGCATTCCTCTTTGTGCAGACGATGACATGCCATGATTTTTGTCTCCCTGCTGAAAAGCATCATATGAAGAATAACCGCTAATCAAGCTCCGTTCGAAATTAGCAATGGCTCGGGTAATTACATAAGGATCCAACTCACGCTGATAATGATCGAGAGCCATTTTTTGATAATTGGGATTAGCCTTGAGTCGTTCTGCCAATTCAACGAAATTCATGTCAAACTCATCATGCTCTTGTACCGGAACAAGGATTTGGGTCTCCAGTGTAAAAACCCCACCTGCACGGGTAAAATACGGATGAAAGGCTAAATTAAATAAGGGTGGTGCATTGGACCGACCGATTTTCATACCCACGCCAAGACTTTTAGCCACATCATCACCAAATGCATTTTCGGGGCTATGACAGGATGCACAGCTGACGCTGGAATCGCGAGACAAGGCTTTATCATAAAACAACTGTTTACCGAAAGTCCATCGACCAATGGTATATTGGTTATCTGTCGGTTGTGGAATGGATGGGAAACCTTCTGGGACGTCCATCACTGGAATTTGCCCCCAATCTATTGTAGTGTTTTGATTACAAGCATACAAGACTACCACCAGAAAAAGAATTACCAGCTGTAGTTTGTAAGATTTCCGCATTATTGAATCAATACTTTTTGAGTTCCAACTATAATTCCAAATTGACTAAATTGCAGAAAGTACATACCCGGTTGTTGGATATTCAATGATAGGGTTGTTTGATCAATCAATGTATGATGTTGAATTTCTTTTCCGGTGACATCCAAAACGCGAACTTCACTCATAGGTTTAGTCGACTTTGAAACATCCACATAGAGCATTCCATTTGCGGGATTCGGGAATATCTGAACGCCGCTTTCGTCGAACCAATGATCCAATTTATTCGGAATGGAAGTACCCGCTGAGAACACCAAATCACGGAAATTTTCCAATACATTTAAATCGGTTTGATTCACACCATGGTCAATAGGTCCTGCATTGAGGTTAACGCCATTTAATGCTTTGACATAATCCGCATTCAGATTGATATAAATATTATCATTTTGCGTCATGCCTGCCACCATTTGCGTTTGGGCAAAATAATTCGCATCAAACAATCCATGCATTTGAAACACAGTTCCAAGGGAAGTTCCTGATATCCCTTCGAGGCAAACAAACCTGTAACCAGAACTCCAGCCCCAATGCATTGAAGGTGCCTGCAAAGCTAAAGAATGCGGAAGAGAATAAACTGTTGGGTCGCTGGTATTGCTTGGAGCTTCAACACCTATC
>DAIRSC010000293.1:0-3199 GCA_036804585.1 Chitinophagaceae bacterium | reverse complement strand
AATACCAATATGCGGTTTCAAAAGTTTACTACTTCGTAGATAAAGCTGAATTCACTTCCGAGGAATTCACTAAGAATAGTTATATCACTCTGCCATGTGAGATACAGTCTGTCATTTATATTTATGAAGTTCGTGGTGAGTCGTTATTACAACTAGGCATCAATGTGCCAAACCTGTCAGTCAATCTTGGTGTCACTAACCAACCTTATCTCTCATCTTATGTGCCTACGATAGGTGAATTAGGACTCTACAAAACTCTTATAGACTCCTTGGCAGATATGATGAATCAGTTGAACAAATACACTGTCAAATATCATTACAATCAAATGATGAATAGGCTGAACATCCTGACAAATATAAGACACGATTTAATTTTGGAAACCTATGCAAACATACCAGCCGAAAATCTTTTCAATGATCAGTATTTTCTGAAATATGTGACTGGGTGGTCAAAAATGCAAACAGGCAATCTGTTAAGTAGATATGACTTTTCTTTGCCTGGCGGTGTGAAGTTCAACGCTACCGAACTAGTACAACAAGGCAAAGAAGAAATGAAAGAAGTAGAAGAAGAAATCAAAAATATGTCACAATCTGCTTTCTTCTTCATGGTTAAGAAATAAAAAAATCCGCACTGATAAAGTACGGATTTTTTGAGAGGTGCTTGAATCATTTCAACATTTCATTCATCTGCGAAGCAGCTTTAAACTTCACACTTACTTTTTCAGCAATTTGAATGGGTTCTCCAGTTTTGGGGTTTCTACCTGTTCTAGCGGGACGAACCACTTTGGTAAAATTACCGAATCCTGCCAGAGAAACTTTACCAGATGTCGCAAGTCCTTCACCTACTGCTTTCACGAAAGCATCAACGACTTCTTTTGCTTTGCTGCTCGGCAAAGAAGTCTCAGTTGCCAGCTTACTAATTAGATCGCTTTTATTCATATCTTTTTTTTTTGATATATATGCTATAAACATTGTCTGGTTTCGATTTTCCTACACTAAGAACAAAAAGTAAATTAGCCAAACAAACATTTTTTAATCTCGAAAGTCAGTACCATGTAGGTGGAGTAGCGCATTTGTTTCACAGCGCCGGTTTGATTTATCGCTTTGGGAAAAAAGATGTGGTCGAACGAAAAATCGAAACACCGGTAATTGCTGATGCAGATAACGATGGTACACCGGATGCTACAGACGATTGCCCGAGTACACCCGGCCGAAGGGAAACAAAAGGTTGTCCGGATACAGATGGTGATGGTATTTCAGACAAAACAGATGCTTGTCCGCAAGTAATGGGTATTGCTAAATACAACGGATGTCCGGTTCCAGACAGGGATGCTGATGGATTTAACGATGAAGTAGACCAGTGCCCGGATGAGGCATTTAACAGGAACAATGGTTGTCCGGAAGTAGCTGCAGCCATCGTGGAGAAAGTTATAGAGGCTGCGAAAGGCGTAAATTTTGAAAAAAATAAATCAATACTCACGAATACGTCCTTCATTAATTTGGATAAAATCGTAGCTATCTTATCAAAGAATCTGGAATTAAAAGTGGATATCGAAGGACATACCGATAACATCGGATCAGCTGAACGAAATGCATTTTTATCTCAGCAAAGGGCGGATGTCTGTAAAAAATACCTTGTATCAAAAGGCATTAGTGAGAGTCGGATCAGCAGTGTGGGTTATGGTGATATCAAGCCGATTGCTGATAATAGTACCGAAGAGGGCAGGGCTCAAAATCGTCGGACTGAATTTATTTTAAGCAAATAAGTCATGGATCTGATTTGCGGAATTTGTCCATGATGAGATAGAAGATTCAATCCGATGAACATGTTAACCGAGATGTTAGCGATGATTTTTTTAGTTCTCTTATTTTTTTATTAATCGCTTGGCAAACAATCTGACTAAATCCGGTCGGGGAACTTCGTATTCTTGTAAAATGGCCAAAACAAAATGTTCTGCGGCTATTTCTTCCGGATCAATCGTATAATCCGTATTGTTCCCGGTTTGAATCAGAAAATCAGGGAATGCATCCGGGGGCAAAATTGAATAATTTTGATGTACATGTTTGGAAGAATTGTTTCCGGTTACTTCCAATAAACCGACAGTAGCATAGTCGAAGAATGAGCCTCCTTCATAAGGTCGGTTGGTATATAAAAACATCATGTATTCTTTGATTTCCTCTTGATATTTTAATCGAATATAGTTGTCCTTAAAAGGTGCATCCGGATTGGCAATTTGAATATTACGAAGACTATCACTCAATTGGATTTCATTACAAAGGCTGAAACCCAGTATGTGATAAAGATCTTTTCGGAGTTCCGGATTATATCGGCTAATCAAATGAAACAATTCATGTAATAATAATTTCCTGAGGGATAGAGCATCATTTTCAAATATTTTTTCTTTTAAAACAATGCAGTTTTGACGGGTATAAGCGATGGCGCCTCCTTCATCCTGCATGCTGGATTGGATGAGCTGAATTTTAGCTGGAAGTTTAAATCGAATGGAGGTTTCAGGTATCCTTTGAAGAATTTCTTTCCATAAGAGTTCTACCTTTTTTCGGTATTCCGCATCCCAGTTTTTTGTTGATTGTTTTCTTTTCTGCAGGATGTTACTTTTTTTTCCACATTGATCTCCTGAGCGCGATTGAAGATCAAATAATCCCCAGGATTTGGTGTATACATCGTCCTGATTCAAAATTTTAAGCGCTTGTTTTGCAGGGCAGTATTCGAAAACGACGATTGTTTTGGACTGGGCCTGAAGGATAAAGTCTGACAGCAAACCAATTGTCAAGCATAAAAAATATTTCATAAGAACATGTTTGAGTCAAAATTAGCGCTTTATCAATGATAGACACCTAAGGTTTTGTAAGGATATCTGCTCATCCTTTGAATGATTATAAAAATGGATATAAAATATATAATAGTCTTTTCATAGGGTCTTACTCATTTAGAATTCTAAAAATTAATGATTTGGAAAATCAGGCAGTCAATTGGTTTTTAATCATCAAGATAAAAGTCCAACTTCTACATCCTACACTACAGGAAAAGAGACATACTAGATTAATGATTTATAAATTTATCGCAGCTTCGTTGTTGACTCAAGCTTAAAATGCCAATCAAGATTCGAGACCGTTGCAAAATGATCAAAAAAAATTGGCTAAGTCATGGGGCTTCAAATATCTGCGTTACTTTGAATTT
>DAIRSC010000292.1:0-3207 GCA_036804585.1 Chitinophagaceae bacterium | reverse complement strand
ATGATTCTTATTGTTATTATGCCATACGAGATGTATCTGGAAGGGTTTTAATTTCCGGAATTTCTGAAAAAAATACGCAAAGCATTGATTTGTCCTATCTGTCAACGGGGCAGTATTATTTGCACGTACAAATGAATCGCGATAATGAACCTATCTCAAAGGTCATCAAGTTATTGAAGCAATAAATTGAGCATCCATTTTATTTGAAAGAACTTTTTGGCATAAGAAGGAGATTTGCTACATGGCTTTTTCCGGCCCTTCCACAATTCTCCCGTGCTCGGCATCTGGCTTCGATCTGGGCAAAAAAAATGCATTGCATTTAGATAGGTGCTACTGATTGTCTCACGGGCGTTTCAAATTCAAGGAAGCGTACAAGGGATAGCCCCTTACGTACAGGGCATCCATTGGACGTTGACGCAGAAGTTGAAGATGCCGGTGAGAAGTGAAAATTGCAAAATAAAATGCAAGCATATTGGAGGGATATGAATAATTATTGTGCATCTAAATGAGTATAATTTGCTACTCCATGTAATGAAATCAACTAGTTTCATGTTAACCAGCAGACCCTAGATAAATAGTGCCGTTGGTAATATATGGAATCAATATTGGAATGGGTTTGCAAGATTTTTATTTCTGAAAACCAATGTGGTTAGTGACCATGTTGCCCTGGCGTTCTTTCGTACTTGCAAAATATATTTTGTTAATTTTTTGGAAAATATAAATTTCTAGGCTTAATTTTATACAAACATTGATTATGAAACCATTTTGTTATTTGCTTTTTTTGTTTGTTGTAGTCTGCACTGGGGCCTTTGCCCAGCCTGATTTAAAGCATAGTTTTTTTATTTCAAAAAAATTCTGCCATCCAAAAGATACTCTTATTGGAAGCGGAAGATTTTATCGGCGAGCCATTACAACCCAAAACAATGAGATGTACGGAGTAGGCCGAGAGTGGAGGCCAGGAAGAGATGTAGATGCTATTTTTATCAAGTTTGATCAACAACTGGATACACTCTGGACTACCTATTTTGGAGGGACAGATTTTGATGATTTGGAATTTATCCGAGAATTACCCAATGGCAATTTGTTGCTTGCGGGAACCACAAGTAGTAATGATGGAGATGTTTGGTATGGGCATACCTATAGTGCGCGGGAAATATGGATGGTAGAAGTTACAACCCAAGGTCAGATTATCAAGGGGAAGACATTTGGGGGTGGCAATGGGAGTATGATACAGGATTTAGACATTGGCCCGGATGGCATGATTTATATGGCAGGAATGACGAATGCGGCGGATTATGATTTTACACATCCGAGTTTTGGTTTTTTAAATGCAGATGTTTGGTTTGCTAAATATGATACCGCATTTAATAAACAATGGATACGGGTATTGAGCGGAAACGATGAAGAGAATTTTGCCCAGTTAAAATGGCTAAGCGCCAATAAATTGGCTGTGAGTTATTTGACTCTTTCCACCAATGCCGACATGTTGGGTTCACAGGCTTTAAGTCAAATGGACAATATGTTTCACATTCTGGATAGTAATGGAATAGATATCGTAAAGAAACGTTACGGCACTTCGCGATGGGATACACCGGTTAAACTTCAATGCGATACGGCCAATCAGGTATTTTATATCAGCGGTTATGTTGATACGGCAGAAAACGAATTGACTTATATGACCTCTATGAATTATTTACCCCAAAACCGCATGGACAATATGTTTACTTACAAAATTGACTCGAGCGGACATATCCATTATGGCAAAGCCTATGGGTCCATTTATCAGTCTTTGCACGATGGAACATGTGTATTGTGGGATGCTTTATTTTTTAAAAATCATATGTATATCATAGGTCAGGTTTCCGGAGGTGGAGGGGATGTAGAACAAAATATTACACCGGGACGCGACAATACCTGGATCGGCAAGATAGACAGCAATTGTAATTTGGTTGCCTCCTATACTGTGAACGGGCGAGGTCAGGACTATCCTTTTAGTCTATTTGTCAATGACAATAAAATAGGATGTATAGTGGAGAGTGTGGATACCAATAATAATTTGAAATGCGCCAACAACAATTATGTCTATATCATGATGACGTTGGATGAGTCACCTTTACAAGTTACACAAACCGATAAAAATCAAATTGGCGCAAAAATTTATCCCAATCCGGCCAAAAATGAAATACAGATTGAATTAGGGGATGAATGGGCATTGGGTTCAACGAAGATTCAAGTTTATGAGGTCAATGGTAATAGGATTTACAAGGGAACCATAAAAGGCAATCACTACCGCATCACTACCGAGGCATGGCCCCTCGGTCTGTATTATGTGGAAATTGTTCAAGGCCCTCAAAAAGTGATTCAACAAATGATTAAACACTAAAAACAAAAAATATGAAAACAATCCGGCTTACAATAGCGTTCATATGCGCTATGCAGTTTGGCAATGCACAATTTTTGCATTTTGCTTTTAACCCTGATTCAATACCGAATGCTTCTGACCCGGGTCAAGCATACATTCGGTTTTTATATCAAACTTTAAATCTTTATCCTTCCAATGAAATCGAACAGGATAATCAACTTCAAAAAGATTATGAGTTTTGGGCGGAACGGATACCCTATGGGGTGAGTGATCCAAAACGAAAATATGCAATGGCCACCAAAGGATTATTTAATACAGGATCGTGTAATAATAAATTGGCTGCGGGAACTTTTAATGGTAATTGGCAAAATATTGGCCCAAAATCAGAATTGATGATTCAGGGAGTGGCTTTGGATGTTTGGGTTGATCCTGATGACGTTGACCACATCATTGCATGTTTCGAAAATAGTGGACTATGGAAAACCCGTGATGGTGGTCAGCATTGGAGCTGTGTGAGTGATGTGTTTTTATCATCCGGCACCATAGGTGCAAGTAAGATTGCCGTTAATCCATTTGATAATGACGAAATGTATTTGGCCACATATCTGGAAGGTATTGGCGGACATCGCGATTATGTAAATGCCTGGCGATACGGACAGGGGGTTTGGCATAGCGTCGATCGAGGAGATACCTGGACGTTGGAATTAAATGGGGACGTTGATGCCTTTACGGCATTTAAGGAAATAGAATTTGCTCCTTTTAAAATTTTGAACAATTGTAAGTTCAAGTAATAAGTGCAACACTACCTTTCAGTCGTGAAAATACTTCATTTGGCGTTAAGTAAT
>DAIRSC010000291.1:0-3217 GCA_036804585.1 Chitinophagaceae bacterium | reverse complement strand
GATGATCCAAAATGAATTGGAAGATTTCGAGGGTAAAATCTTTTTTGACATTAATGGTTCTATCTAAAAACTTGATCGTGCGACCATGTTCCATCAGAAATAACTAATTGGATTTAATACGATCCATATTCAGGTAACGCACCTTATTGTCTAAACTCGCCAAACAAAATCCACATTTATACGGACAGCCACGTGAAGTTTCCACATACAAAACCTTATTCCTGAGTTCCTCCAATGGGTCATCCTGATAAGGATTGATATCATTTAAGGACTCCATGGGAAAGGTATTAGGATTGGGCAGGTAAATAATTTGATGATCCTTTTTACTTAACAACCCCGGAATGCCATGAACATCCGGAAAACGCATCAGAAAAGACTGAAAGACCGCCTCCCCTTCACCAACTACAATGAAGTCAACCTCATTTCGTGTGATTACAGATTCATACTCATAACTGACCTCGGGACCACCGAGTAAAATTTTCACCTCAGGACGGATGGCTTTGATCCTTTGGCAAACATCCAGCGTTTGGGTGATGTTCCAGATATAACAACTAAATGCGACAATATCATAATTGGCACAATGGCTGGCAATCGCATCGCGGTCTTCTTTAATTGTAAATTCCTTCCAATCCAAACCCTCTATATCCCGATTCAAGGCATATAATAAACGAATAGCCAGATTACTATGAATATATTTTGAGTTAAGCGTGCTGAGTAGAATACGCATGAGAACAGCGAAGATAGATTAAGATATGGAATGAAGAAACCACTACCCGGACTAAATAGACACAAAGGCTGTTTCTAGTTTTTTCATTTTCGCGCTTGTTGGTGGTCATGACTTATGTGGATTTTTCTGCCACCGCTGGATGATGTCCTCAAAATCCGTCATGATCTTCACAACCGTGGTTTGTATCCTCACATAACACCATGGTCCTCACAAACTCAATTCTTGTACATCCCATAAAATATAAAATTTAAGTCCCTTAGTTGCACATGCAAAAAAAATTGCTAGCGAAGAACACCAATAAAGGCATAAAATATCTGGATTCATTGGAGAATCGGCGTAAAAAAAATTCAATCAATCCTTGTCAATAAGAACTCTGCAACTGTTTCAGAATCTTTCACCCTCTCTGTTCTCGAGAAAGATTATTTGCATTTGAAAGTTCTTGATGTAAGCCAGTATTGACTAAAATAGATTCTAGGGCCGAACTAATTTCTTCATACTCAAATTGAAACCCTTGATTTAATAATTTCTCCGGCAACACCCATCGACTCTTTAAAATCAACTCAGTTTCGGTGCGAATAAGTCTAGCGCCAAATTCAAGTAACCACTCCGGATTTGGCAATACAAAAAGAGGTCGAATGATACTGACCATATTTTGCATAAATACGGCATTGGTAATGGGTTTCGGAGAGGATAAGTTAAAGGCCCCTTCACAGGATTTTTGTTCTATCAGAAAATGAACTGCCCGGCAAAAATCATGGATATGAATCCATGAAAAACGTTGATTGCAGGAACCCATTCGACCTCCAAAACCAAAACGCACCAGGCGTTCAAATGGGCGCATGACTCCACCATCCGCACCAAGCACAATGGCTGTCCTGAGAGTAATTTTCCGCACTTCATCACATGAAGCACTTATAAATCTATGTTCCCATCTCCGGCAAACATCAACCGAAAATCCATAGCCTACTTCACCATTTAATTCTGTCATTGGTCTGTCTTCGGCATGTCAATAAATGGTTGCACTGGCGCTGTTTAACCATACTTCCGGCTTGATTTTACAGGCTTTTATGGCTTGATCTATAACCTGAGTGCTCGCCAATCTTGATTGAAGAATCGCCCTTCTATTGACAGCATGATAACGACAATCAACACTTCGCCCTGCTAAATTAATGACAGCCAGAGCTCCATCGAGCTCTTTGTCCCATTCACCCAAGGAATATCCGTCCCAAAGCAGAAAGCGAATCTGATTTCCGAAATGCACAGGTTTTCGAACGAGGGCAATCACTTGGTAGTAAGCGGAGAGATGTATCGCAAGGCCTTTCCCTAAAAAACCATTCGCTGCGGTAATGACTACTTTTTGTTTCATAATTAAAAACTTATAAATGCAAAAGGATAAATGAGTAAGCGATACAATACCCAGGTGTAACTCAGGCGTGAATCCATATCACTCAATAATAAACTTCGACGGTGTTCCATAAACATCCAACAAAAAACCAATCCATAAATGAAAGGTTGTAACATAGAAATTTCGAGGCCTATACTCTGTAAAAAATCTAATCCCAAACCAAGGCAAAACAAGAGCAGAGCCCCGAATAAAGAAATGATGGAAAGATGACCAAGATAATCGTAAATATTTTTTTCACCTAAAAGACGGCAGGCCAGATATTGAAACAAAAGTTGCCCAGAAAAATAGATTAGATCGCCATAAAGAGGATTGCCAATAAAATAAGATTGAAGGTGGTTGAGAAAATAAGATGTAACCAAAATACTAACCGGTATGGCAGAAAAAATAATAAAAAAGAAGCGCCATAAAAAACTTCAGGAAGGATTGCAGGCATTTGTGCGTGCACAGGAAACCGGTAAGATTATTTTTCGGTTATAAGAAATGAATGCATATAACCATGACACCAGAATATAAAAGGGTTTCCATTTCATCAGGGTTGATATCCAAGGAAAGCGGTTGCTCAAAATAAAACCCAGGGCATCAATGCCATAAAGCACATTTCTATTTTTTCGATTACAGAGGGCAATTTTATTGCTGGCCGGAATCGGTTATATATGAGCATAGGCGGAAAAATCAAATTCCTGGTAAGGTACCCGAACTGATTGCCTGATGAATTTGTATTTAACAAACAAAGTTGTATACCAATTACATAACGGACAATCCTGATCATACAAAAGAAGATAATGATTTAATGTTTTCATGGCTTCATTTTTTAACTGAGTTATTTGAGTAATTTGACGAGTAAATCAAACAATTGGTGCTCCTCTGCTTTAATCATAGTATCGACTGCATGATCCATTTTAGAGACCACATGTTGAATTTGAGCAACGGTACTCAGGAAAGCCTGTGCTTCCGGATTCTTTTTTGTTTCCTCGATGACTTGAAGTTGCTCAAGCGATTGAATCAGGGGTTGAATTTCGCGGCGTTTACGTTCGCGGGCAATTCGTTTAGCCACTTCCCAGATATCATTTTCGGCACTAAAAAAC
>DAIRSC010000290.1:0-3234 GCA_036804585.1 Chitinophagaceae bacterium | reverse complement strand
TAAGAGCTGCATCAAAACAACTATCACTTTTTGAATATTGTTCTAATTGATGATGTGCATCGCCAAGCGCAGAAAGCAATTGCGACCGTACTTCGGGATTCACCCTTTGTTTTTGCTGCATCGCATACAAAGGCTCCAATGCTTTTTGTGGTTGCTTGAGGGCCAAATAAGCGCTCCCTTCAAAATAATACGACATCAGCTCTTCCGGAAAATACTTGCGGCTATCCTGACTGTAATAAATCACACTATCATATTTTGATTCCTGTGAATAAAGAAGCATCAATTGCTGCCAGGGGGCAAATCTGGATTGATCACGAATGATGATTTTCTGATAGGCACCTATAGCATCCCGGTTTCGACCAAAAACATTGAGCAAATCAGCATACAAACCCAATGCTGCATTATTATCGGGTTCCTGTTGTTGTATCTCACCCGCCAAATCCAAGAAAAAAGAAGTTTCTGCCGCATCATCTTTATCGGAAATATTTTTGAGCGATGCCCTTAGCAATTCCAGTTTAGTAGCAGCATCCATATTCGGATTCTGCATAATCGCTTTCATGTATTTTCGATAAGTAGCAGTATCTCTTCGTTCCTCAAAAAACTGGGCCAGGGCAATTTGAGCCATAGGTTCACGAGCGTACTTAATGGAAATTTCTTCATACACTTTTTCGCAGTCCTTATTACGTCCTGCATCCAGGTAGATATCCGCAATTTGCAATTCCCATTCTACAACATTGGGATAAGCTGTTTGTAATTTTTTTATTTCCGCCACAGCTTCATCCACCCTATTCAGATTAAGCAAAATGCTTTTCTTTTGTAATATAACCTCTTCATTAAATCCTGCTTTTCGCTCAATTTCTTCAAACCGCTTGAGAGCTTTATCGTACGACTTACTTTTAAAAGCCAACATAGCTTGTTTGTACAACAGATCATTATTGTTGGGCTGCATCGCTATCAGATCGGCGTACAAGCTTTCAGCATCCGAAAATTTTTTCTGATAAATCAGAATTTGTATCAGATATTCTAAATAGAATTTGTTGTTTTTATCCAGTTTACTGGCCTGTCGACTATGTTGTTCGGCAAGGGCCAACTGACTCTTTGCAAAGTAGATGCGAGACAGGGCAAAATGTGCCGCGTGATTTTCGGGATATTCCTTTAAGACCAATTCAAAGGCATAGGCTGCATTTTTAAAATCGCCTTTTAAACGCAGTAGATCGGCATCCATAAAATGGACTAGTTGTTTATTTTGCCGGATTTTGTCTTTTGTTGACTGTAAAGCGGCGGACTTAACTGTCTCAACCTCTCGGGCAGTCTGGCACGAAAGCCAAACCGACAGCAATAGCAGTGTAAAAAAGGTGCTTATTTTCATGCATTTTTAAACGAGAAATCGCCCAAGCTAATCTCCTCTGATTTTCCGTGGCAAATTACATCATTGCCTAACATGGACTTGGAGATTACGGAATTCTTAACAGTACTTCTTTGCCCAATTATACTATGGCTAATCACTGAATTCGATACCACACTTCCCTTTTCGAGTGATGCATAAGGTCCAACTACAGCATGACTGACCTGCACGCCTTCTCCGATATAACACGGTGGAATAATGGTACTGTTGACAATTTGAGACCCGGGATGTTGTAATACTTCAGATTCCTTTTTAATCTCCAACATTCTCTCTAAGGTATAGAGGGTAGCATCTTTGTTTCCACAATCAAGCCATTCTTCAACTTGCCCCGTATGAAAGCCCACGCCTTGTTTCATCATATTTTCCATGGCATCTGTGAGTTGATACTCGCCTTTCACCTTAATATCATTGTCCAGCAAATATTGAAGTTCTTTTTTGAGATGTTCCCCATTTTTAAAATAATAAACACCAATAATTGCCAAATCTGATACAAAATGATCCGGTTTTTCAACAAAGGCCGTAATCATACCCTCCTCGTTTAATTGAACCACGCCAAAAGCTGAAGGGTCCTCCACTTTTTGAGTCCAGATTATGGCTTCTTTACTAGCATCAATACTGAAGGTTGCTTTAAAAAGGGTATCTGCAAATGCAATGAAAACATTTCCTTTGATACATGCTTCGGCACATAGAATGGCATGTGCAGTGCCTAAAGGTTCATTTTGATAAAAAATTCTTCCTGTTGCACCAAATTGCGCGGCTACAGCAATCAAATTTTGCTCAGCCTCCGGACCGAAAACAGGACTTACAACAAAAGCTATTTCCTCAATTTTTTGATCCGTGGTTTTGGCGATATCGGCAACAATCCGATGCACCATAGGTTTACCGGCAATCGGAATGAGTGGTTTTGGAGTGGTGAGTGTATGCGGCCTCATGCGTTTTCCCATACCGGCCATTGGAATAATGATGTTCATACTTCGTGTAATTTGAAATTTTATAATTATGTCCCGGTACTACCAAAACCACCGGTACCTCGTTCTGTTTCTGAAAGCGTTTCGCATTCCAGCCAGTTTATTTTTTCGTATTGTGCAATCACCATTTGTGAGATCCGATCTCCCGGTTGAATGATTTGCGTTTGATCAGACAGATTAATGAGTATCACCTGAATTTCGCCTCTGTAGTCGCTATCGATAGTACCGGGTGTATTTAAGCAAGTGATTCCTTGTTTGATCGCCAGTCCGCTACGGGGTCGAATTTGCGCTTCATACCCCTTGGGTAATTCAATTTTTAACCCGGTAGGAATCAGCATTCGTTGCATCGGCTGAAGTGAAAATGCCTGATCAATACTGGCATACAAATCCATGCCGGCTGAGCCATCGGTCTGATAAGACGGCAAAGGACATTTCCCCTGGTTGACTATACGAATTTGCATCATAACAAAGCCAACAAATGTAAGTTTAATTGGTGATTTCTGAAAACACCCTTTCCACTGAATTTCAGGACAGTGATATGGGGCAAGGATGCATTCAAGCATAGGACCATTTAGCGACAGGATACTCGCATCACACCCTAAATAAAAAGCGCGGATTCCTCAGTAGGTGTCGACTTCCGGTAAGGATAATGATCGCTCAGATATTGCAAAGTTTCCTGAATTTGATTGGCCCTGATTTCGATGGGCAGCTTGGGAGATTGATACCAAACCTTCACAGTATCCGCAAATGAGTCATCAATATCATCCAGTACTTGGATGCCCATTTGTTTTAAGGCAGCTGCATTGCATTTTTGTTCATAATGTTTACGAATAGGAATACTCATTAATTTTTTACCCAGGT
>DAIRSC010000289.1:0-3239 GCA_036804585.1 Chitinophagaceae bacterium | reverse complement strand
CGGGTATTCCCGAATTGCGCGAAGCCCTGGCACTGAAGTACCGTTCATTATATGGTTGTCATTTTCATGCTGAAACAAATATCACCATCACACCCGGGGCTACTTATGCAATTTATACAGCCTTGGCGACCATCATTGAAACGGGAGATGAAGTGATTGTGCTGGAACCCGCTTATGACTCTTACATTCCCAACATTATTGTGCAAGGGGGCATTCCGGTATGTGTGCCTCTGATTGCACCAACTTTTGCGGTAGACTGGCAAAAGGTGAATGAGGCTGTTACAAGCCGAACGAAAGCGATTATTATGAATACACCTCATAATCCGGGGGGCTATGTTTGGACGAAAGAAGATATGCTTGAGCTAAAAAAGATTGTTCAAAGAAAGCAGATTTATCTGATTAGTGATGAGGTATATGAGCATCTTACTTTTGATGGCCGGAAACATGAAAGTGTATTGGCATATCCGGAATTGTATGCAAACGCATTTGTCATCTATTCGTTCGGAAAAGTATTCCATGCAACCGGATGGAAAATGGGATATTGTATTGCGCCGGATGGTTTAAGTAATGAGTTTCGGAAGATGCATCAGTTTCTCTCTTTTTCTTGTAATACACCCATGCAATATGCTTTGGCCGAATATTTAAAACATCCGGAACCTTATCTGCAATTGCCGGATTTTTATGAGGCCAAAAGAGATTTCTTTATGGCTTTGATTCGTGATTTGCCTTTCACCGTTCACGAAAGTAGCCGGGGGACTTATTTTCAAACCCTAGGATATGACATGATCAGTTCATTGGGTGATAAAGAATTTGCAGCATGGTTAACCCGGGAATTCTGTGTGGCCTGTATTCCTTTCAGCGCATTTTATCAATCCGGTAAAGATGATCATTTGGTGCGGTTTTGTTTTGCCAAAAAGGAGGAAACCTTAATTCAGGCCGCAAGCAGATTGAAGAAATTGAATGCTTTTCTTTGAGCACGAACGTTATCAGCTGCAATCAATCTTCAGATAATACTTGAATTTATTCAGAACTAGAGACCATTGCAAAAGTCATTTGATAAAAAAGTTGAAGGCTTTTTGAACTTTTAATTAGGGGCTGCTGCTTATCTCATAGGCGCTTCAAATTCAAGGAAGCGTTCGAGGGGTAGTACTGCGGTAGAGCCCTTGGACGATGACGCAGAATTTGAAGATGCATGTGAGAAGTGAAAATGAGAAAAAAACTGCAAGCTTATTGAGGTGATATGAAAAATTATTGTGCATCTAAATGAACGAAAATTACTCCATCATGTATTGAATCAACTATTTTCACGTTTATCAGCAGGTCCTAGCTATTTCACGAATATGTTTCTTGAAAAGTTTTTTGCCATTGCCTTATTACGAAGTGCGAATCATATATAATACAATCGGTATTACAATGAAGGCGAGCCAAACTATAGTAAATCCCAGCAAACCAAAAGGACTCAGGTCCTCTCGCAATGGTTTTCTTAAAAAGTTTCGCATGTATTTGATCACCACTTCTTCTCGTCCAGATTCTTGATGCTCTCCGGGTGTGATGATGTTTTTAAAATTCGAAAGTCTTGTGCCCATTTCATCGCGTATTTCCCAATAGTCGGCATCGCTCAATTGATCAAAAGTTTGTTTGATGTCAATGTTTTGAGCGGTCAATTCTTTTTTAAGTTTCATAGCTTGAAAATGATTGATGAATTGTAAAACCAAAAAGAAAGGAAGTATCAACAAAGTATATTCGCCGGCATAAACTGAATAGTACATCAATGCACCAATAGATACAAATAAAAATATACGCGTAATGGTATCATTATTTTTGAAATACAAATTTTGAACCAATCGACCACCATCCAATGGTAAAATGGGCAATAAATTAAAACCATTGATGACCACTAAATAGACAGCCAATTTATTGCTGTTCATCCAATCTAACTCAAAGGGGAATATCCATAATAGCATCCCCAAAATCATTCCCGGAAGTGGCCCGCTGAGTAAAACAATACATTCTTCTTTCTGACTGGCTTCCAATTTTTCACCGGTGGCCGCGCCGCCCAACAAGGGTATAAATAAGATGCTGACGTCAGTGTATTTAAAAATTTTCATGGCTATTGCATGACCCAATTCATGTAACAAGATGATACCTGTTATCATTGAAAGTAAACCAATGTTCCAATTGTAAATCATGCCAAACAATAACAGAAAGGGGAGTAGGCTGATTAAATTTTTCCAGGGATTCATGACTTGCGGATTATACACAGGCTTGGGCGGGTATGTTTTTTCGTCCCTGATATTGATGATTGTTTCTTGTTCCATTTCGTTCTTTAATAAAATGAATCATCGTTTTCATCCCGATGCCTCAAAACTTTTTTTCTAAATTGTTTTTGTTCGCCATGTTTCTTTTTGTGGTTGAGCCGCTGGGTATGAACATGTTTGGGAATTTTGGTGGCTTTTCTGATTTTACGAGGAATCAGGGCCCGATTCACCAACTCATTCATACGCTTGATCGCTTCCTGTTTGTTTTCTAATTGAGTGCGTGCTTTCTCAGCGACAATCACCAGACTACCATCACTTAAAATACGATTAGACAGATATTCCTCTGCTAATTTTTTATCTTCATCGCTCAACAATTGACTGAACGACAAATACCATCGTGCTTCAACTTTAGTCTCTACCTTGTTGACATTTTGCCCTCCTTTACCACCACTTCGGGAAGTTTTTAAGATGATTTCATTGCTCAGGTCGACAGACATCATTACTTTTAAATTCAGCAATCAAAGATAAGAGAATTATGCGGGCAGTGATACAAAGAGTAAGTCAGGCAAGTGTGCATATTGATGGGCAACTCAGAAGTCAAATTCAACAAGGACTCCTGGTTTTATTGGGAATCGAAGAACTTGATCAGGATGAAGATATCGACTGGTTATGTGCAAAAATCATTCGTATGCGAATTTTTAGCGACGCACAAGGTTTGATGAATTTAAGTTTGGAAGATATTCGGGGCGATCTTTTATTGATCAGTCAATTTACCTTACATGCTTCTACCAAAAAAGGAAATCGACCTTCTTTTATTCGCGCTGCCCGACCTGAACAGGCCATACCTTTGTATGAGAAAATGATTCAAGCACTGGAATCGAATCTGCAGAAAAAAATAGGGACTGGTATTTTAGGTGATGTTTTGCAGGTTCAACTCATCTATGATGGTAAGGTAACGATTATCATAGACAGCAAAAACAT
>DAIRSC010000288.1:0-3240 GCA_036804585.1 Chitinophagaceae bacterium | reverse complement strand
AGGACTTCCGGCTAAAATTAAACCGGTTAATAGGAGTTTAAGTGTTTGTTTCATGCATACTATATTCCTTAAGTTTAAAAAATTGTTGGGATTCTCTTATTTCACCTTCTGTATCTTAAATGAAAATTGTTCCTGAGAATCTTCAGCCACTAAACCCCTTAACATCAGATAATAAGTACCTGCTGCCAGCGATTGTAATTCCAAACGAATTTTGTTACTGCCACTCACTTGCTGATAGTTGCCTTTTAAAACAACCTTGCCGGTTGCATCAAACAATTGATAAGAGCAATCGGCCATTTTATCAGCTTGCCATTCGGCATATACCAGATTATCGCTCGGATTTGGATAAACTTTTACCAGATTTTGCCATTGATTTATATCTGAGGGACTGTTCGACTGGCCGGATGCAGACTGATTCGGTTGTAACAAACCCTGAGTGATGATAAAATTCGATTGGTACCCGGTACTGACTAAGGTCATTTCTCCGATGGAATAATCAAAGGTCATTCCATTGATCTTGGCGCTATTGCCGCTTACATTTAAGGTGTTTTGGGCATACAGCGAACTGAATCCAATGAAACAACAAACAAAGAGGCTTGTAAAAATGTGTTTTTTCATGAAATTAAATTTTAGAAATTAAAGGTATTGCTTTAGCCGTTGGCAGCTTGTGCTATTGAGTATTTGGCGGATTTGAGTGAGTAAATGGTCGGTTTTTCAGGAAAAATGGTAACACGTTTAAACATAAAACCCAACAATATTGGCCGCACAGTTTGTATTCAGGGCAGCATATATACGAACAGAGACATGTGATGACATGCCCCTGTTCGCATTTTAAGTGCGTATTCTTCTGCGTTACATGTCCAATGAAATACAGCAATTCTTCAAATCCCCGAGACTGATTGTCGCTTAAAAGTTCACTCATCCGCCAATCAGGCATTCAAAACACTATATGTCGGTAAAATTTTTAATTACCGCCTTAATCCTCGAAATAAGCGATAATATGTTGCTTGAGCATGATTTCCTGATTACTCAAACTTTGATCAGGGGGTGTTTCAACCATTTTATAATGCGGCCATCCGTCTGCATCATGTCCATCGTATTCGTAATAACCACTTTGCGATAATAATGCACAGGTAGCCACATGCATCAAATCCTGCTTTTGTTCCTTACTAAATGGTTTTTCAGGGACCCGTCCCAATTCATTCATGCCAATCAAATAAAGAATCGCTTCTATATCCGGTTTTTTTCCAAAACGCTCTACCATCATTCGCTCAATCGCCAACCACTTTTCTTTAAATTCAATTTCTTCCAGAAAATTCATTTTGCAAAAATACCCGTATTCATGTGATATACCCACGAAATGATGTAATTTTCAACCCGTACCGACTTCATTTTACTTCAGCATTCTTTCAATCGATATCTGCTCCATGAAATATCTTTTTCTTTTCCTGCTTTTTTCTCTCACACTGATTCAGACAAAGGCCCAGTTTGCCTTCGAACTCAAAGTGACCTTCGCTTCCCGCATTCAAAATTCCGATCAATATTCCGTGAGTGGTACCCTGCTGAGTGGGCGCATCGAAAATGGCAAGACTTATTATTTGGAAAATGGTTCAAAAATTGAAGTCAAAAACCTGATGTCATCAAAAACAGCCACTTCTGTTCCGGTTGCCTCCGCACCTGAAGGTGTTTCGGTAGGTATCATCAGCAAAGATTACGAACCCGAATCACGAATGATTCTCAAAGGAATCAGTACCCGACCGGTTTATGGAGGCAGTAGCGTTTCCGGGCGTATCGATAAAGCACCTGAAGGGATATTAAAATGTAAATTGAACGGGAGGATGTTTGAAGCCATGAGCGTGAGCCGACCGGTTTTAATTCGCAACGCAAATATGCTAGATATGTTTTTTTTGGCCGAAGACCAATCTGTTATCTGGCTACAAATCAATGGTTTTTCTGATATCCGTGATACACCGCACAAAAGCAGCTCCGATACGAGTCAAAAAGAATACAGTCTGCTTTGCAAAGTGGCCTATATGCCCAAGGGTTACCGCCCAACAGATATGCCCATGAATTATGTTGCTTTCGAAGACTTTAAAGGCAATGCAGGCATTGTAATTACCAGTCTGGACCGATATCGAAAAAAGATCTCCTTAGAGTTTTCAGGCATCCTGCGCCCTAACGCCAAAATGCTGGAACAAAAACCAGAAGCCGGGTTGTTCTATATCACCGAAGGCCGGGTTGATCACATCAGTTGGGATGAGTTTTAATAATTACTGTACGGTTGTATAAAACCATGATCTACATACTGATCGCATGATCCTTCGTTCTTTTACCCTTTTTACCTTCCTCTTCATCTCCGTAACCTGCAATGCCGCCACTCACAGCCATCTTCATAGCATCAGAAGGATTCAGGTCCAAGGGCAAAACATCTTCGGCTTGTACAATATACATAAATCCACTCACCGCATAGGAATGGGGCATATACACAGCAACCCGACCGGGCATATTCAATTTACTTAAATCAGTCTGGGTAATAAAACCAATCTGCCGGATTTCAGGCTCCTTGCGAACCCGCACCATCACCGGTTTGTTGAATTTTTTCTTATCACCCATAAAACTCTCTACAACCTCCTTCACCGAGGTATAAATAAATTTTAAAAACGGCGTTCGCTCCAGAATGCCATCAAATAAATCGATCAGAAATTTCCATACAAAAAACGTGGACCCCAGCCAACCAATCACAATCAAAGAAGCGATGACCACCAGAAATCCCAATCCCCTCGGTAAATTGGGGATTTTAGTGTCTATAAAATCAAAAATAGAATAGGCCGCCCATCCGGTAATAGCAATCGGTGATATGATGATGATGCCTTGAAAAAAATATCGAAGTACAAGGGCAGCTATTTTTCGCATGACGCAAAGATACATCGTTAAATCACGCTCACATGACTCAATTTCATGCTTCCTACATTTTTCGATTTATATTTGGTGATTGCTGATTATCTCATAGGCGCTTCAAATTTAAGGAAGCGTTCATGGGATAGTTCCGCACGTGCGGGACAGCCCTTGGACGATGACGCTAAAGTTGAAGATGCCAGTGAGCAGTGAAAATCAGAAAAAAAATGCCAGCTTATTGAGGTGATATGAAAAATTATTGTGCATCTAAATGAACGAAAATTACTCCATCATGTACTGGAATCAACTATTTTCACGTTAATCAGCAAGCCCTAACTAGAGTCT
>DAIRSC010000287.1:0-3274 GCA_036804585.1 Chitinophagaceae bacterium | reverse complement strand
AGATCTGATAAAAGTTCTACCGGGTATTCAGGTGAACAAAAAAGGAGAAATTACCGCAATGGGTGAAAAGGTTGAAAAAGTATTGGTGGATGGAGAAGAATTTTTTGGAGATGATCCAACGGTAGCCACTCAGAATATCCAATCGGCAGTGGTAGAGAAGGTTCAGGTTTTTGATAAAAAAAGTGATCAGGCTCAGTTTACAGGTTTTGATGACGGGCAGGAAGAAAAGACCATCAACCTAAAATTAAAAAAGGATATGAACCACGGCGAGTTCGGGAAAATTGAATTAGGTGGAGGAATAGATGATCGTTGGCAAAATCAGGCCATGATTAATAGCTTTAAAAACAAACGACAGATGAGTGTTTATGGTTTGATGAGCAGCAATGGCAAAACCGGACTAGGATGGGAAGATAGAAATAAATACACCGGAGATGGGGGTAATATGAATTTTGATGAAGATGGCGGTTTTATGTGGAATTTTGATACCGACAACGATGATGGACAAGATTTCGGTGGACGAAATGCGCAACAAGAAGGTATTACCAAAGCATGGACCGGCGGGGCACACTATGCCAATAAATGGAATGAAGGAGAACATCATGTCAATGCCAATTATTCATTTGGTCGAATTAATCGTAGTAAAAGAGAAAACTCCTTCACAGAAAATTTGTTGCCGAATAACCAATATTTCACCCGTGATACCAATTCGTCTTTTTCGAGCAGGAATACCCACCGACTGAGTGGACGATATGAATTTAATCCGGATAGTAGCCTGAGCATTATTTACTACTAAATTGGTCTTTTTGGTTTTGATGAGAACAACACCGAAAACAATACCATCAATCAAACTGCCGACGATGCCCCCATCAATCGCAGTATCCGAAACAATGAAAGCAATTCCAAAACAGTGCGTATCACAAATCGACTCACTATCAACCGGCGCTTAAAGAAAAAAGGCCGAACCCTTTCATTAAGTGGTTATTATACCAATACGGATAACAATGCAACGGGTTTCTTAAATGGTATTAATTCCTTTTTTGCCGGAGGCTTAGGCATCAATGAACTATTAGACCAGAAAAAAGAACAAAGTCAACTGGGTCATAACCTCAATGCTGAATTGACCTACACAGAACCTATTGGAAAAAAATTTCTCCTTAAAACATCGTATGCTTATTCATCAGATATTACACGAACCAAAAAAACAACCCTGGTAAAGACCAATGGATATGCAGAATATATGCAACGTATTGATTCGCTGAGCAGTGACTTTGATTCCGAAATTTATGGTCATACCGTTGGTGCAGAAATTAAATTCAATGAAAAGAAATACAATATCACGGCAGGTACAAGAGTGAGGTATTCCATGTTTCATCAGGACGATTTAGTGCGTAATCTTAATTACGATTATAACAGAGTCAATCTTTTCCCGACTTTGCGATTCAATTACAAATTCTCACAATTCAGCAGGTTTACATTTACCTATAATGGCTCTACCCGACAACCTAGTATTCAGCAATTACAACCGGTTCAGGACAACAGTAATCCGCTGGAAATCTATGTGGGGAATCCGGATTTAAAAATTGGATACAATCAGGTTTTTAATGTAAATTATTTCAGCTATAAAGTACTTACTGCCCGAAGTTTGTATGCCGGAATAGTCTTCACCAACAACTATAACAATATTTCTTTAAATCGCACCTTTGATGAATTAGGAAGAACGATTAATCAATATGTGAATTTGAATGGAGGTTATACGGCTTCATTGTGGGGAGGAATAAATACCAAGATTCCTAAAACGGAATTAGAAGGGAAATTAAATATGTCAGGTAGCCTGGCAAGAACACCAAACATCGTCAACAATGAAAAAGGAAGAAATAATTCCACCAGTATTACTTTGACACCCGGTTTGGCATATAACAAAGAAGATAAGATATATGCCAGCATGGATTTGGGCTTGATTTACAGCCAATCAAACAATACGCTTTTACCAGGCCGAAACATCACCTTCATTTCATTGAACCCAACAGCTTCCGTTGTGGTTTACCCGATTAAAAACAGTGAGGTCGGAACAGATTTTGATTATCAGTACAATCCGCCTGTAGGCCCTTATGCCAATCCATTCAATCGCTTTTTGTGGAATGCATATGTTGGATATAAAGTATTACCCAAGAAAAATCTGGAATGGAGATTTACCATCAATGACATGTTGAATCAGAACAAAGGGTACGAGCGTAATTCAACCAATAACTTTAATACCGAACGAAATTTTATGACCTTAGGTCGTTATTGGATGGTATCGATGATTTGGAATTTTAATACCGGCCCCATGGCGAATGCATCAACCGGCGGCCCTAAAATGAGAATGCATGGTGGCGGACCCCGCAGAGGCGGTGGACCACGCAGAAGATAATTTTACAATAATCTAAACATTATTTGAATATATATCATGAAGAAGTTTTTATCAGTCGCATTCATTTTTCTTTGCTTTAGTCGTATTAGTCTGACTGCGCAAACAAAAGCCGGTGACCCTCCGCCTATTTCTTTCAAAGGGAAAATAACCTTTGAACGCAAAAACAATGTGCATAAACAAATGGAGGAGATGATGAAAAATCAGCCCAACTCCGGCATGTTGGATCAGGTAAAAAAACAAATACCCAAATACAAGATTGACATCTTTGAACTCTTTTTTAATAATGAACAGAGTTTGTACTAACTAGCCAAAGACGGTTTGTCCGAAAGCAAGATGATGATGGGAAATATTCCAGCCGACCGAAATATCATTTTTAAGGATTTTAGTACCTCGAAGGGTGTGAGTGAAAAATTTGTGTTCGAAAAAACTTACCTTATTCAGGACAGCATACCACAATTTAAATGGAAGATCACTGAAGAATTCCGGAAAATAGCCGGATACAATTGTCGACGGGCAGAAACCATAATCATGGATTCAATTTATGTAGTGGCTTTTTACACAGATGCCATTGTTACACCTTCAGGCCCGGAAAGTTTTTCAGGCCTGCCTGGGATGATTTTAGGCATTGTTATGCCACGACTCAATACGACCTATTTTGCAACTAAGGTTGAGCAATATTTACCGAATGAAAAAGACATGACTCCTCCTACCAAAGGAGAAAAAGTAAAGTATGCCGCACTGGATGGTAAACTGAGGGATAGCATGAAACAATGGGGTGAATTTTTACAGCGTATTCTCTGGTATGTCAATATTTAGGGTCTGCTGATTAACGTGAAAATAGTTGATTCCAGTACATGATGGAGT
>DAIRSC010000286.1:0-3308 GCA_036804585.1 Chitinophagaceae bacterium | reverse complement strand
CCTGCAAAGAACGCAAATTGAATCAATAACAAAAAATTATACTATCCTAATAAAATAAAAAAACGTCCTCTTTCTACGCTTGCTATAAATGGTCCGACTATATTTGTTCATCATTCATCCATTCAATCATTATAAAGATTATGAAAGAAAATAAAGCCCTCAATATCACTCTGACGATAATCCGCATTTTTGTGGGTGTCTTGTTTATTTTTTCAGGTTTAATCAAAGCTAACGACCCATCAGGTCTTGCCTATAAAATGGGCGAATTTTTTGAGGTTTGGGCCAAAGAAGATTATGCACCATCCTTGATGCATTGGCTGAATAATTATTCTCTGCTTTTTTCTATTCTGATGATTGCCTTTGAAATTGTTGCGGGTGTCGCTCTGATCATTGGATATCGTTTTAAGTTATTTGCTTTTCTGATTTTATTGCTTACCATTTTCTTTACCTTCCTCACAGGGTACGCCTTATTTAGCGGAAATATTAAAGAATGTGGATGTTTTGGAGATTGTATCAAATTGCAAGCCAATGAATCTTTCATGAAAGATCTGATTCTACTTGCCTTGCTGCTCATTTTAGTTCTATTCCGAAAACGTATTAAGCAGTCTTTTGGAAATCTTACGGCTACAGTGATTATGATTGTTTCTATGATATTAAGTTTTTGGATGCAATGGTATGTTTTAAAACATCTGCCTTTCAAAGATTGTTTGGCTTATCGGGTGGGTAATAATATTCTGAAAGAAATGACTCCCGGTAAGGATTATGTACCTGCCAAATTTGAAACAATACTCACTTAAGAAAAGGATGGTGTAAAAAAAGATTTTAATACCCAAAACTTCCCTTGTCAGGATACCTCCTGGAAATTAGTCGACAGCTAAAGCACGGAAGTCAGTCCTGCACTCAACGAACCTCCTATCAAGGATTTTGCCATTGGTGACTTTGACGGAAACGATCAAACACAAACCATTTTAAATTACCCCGGTTATGTTTTTGTCGTCTTCATCAAAGATGTCAAAGAAGCCCATACTGAAAACATTTTGGCATTACAAAAACTCATAGAAGACGCCAAGAAATCCAATGTACCCGTTATTGCAATTAGCGCCTCCAACAACATCGAAACGAGTGCCTTTAGTAAAAAGCATCAATTGGATTTTTCTTTTTATACCATCGATGCCACGGTTTGTAAAACAGCCATGCGCAGCAATCCGGGTATCATGTTATTACAAGCTGGCACAGTCAAAGGCAAATGGAGCTATGCCGATTATCCCGATTTAGCCTCCCTGAAGTTGGATTATTCAAAAAATCAAAGCCCTCTTTTTATGACGGTGATGCCGGTGAATGTTATTCCTGATTCCAGCTCTGTGCAGAATTAAACGGAGTTCAATGTATATTAGCGCAAAAAATTTGTGCTCCCCTTTCTGTTAAAAAAAATACTCAATGGTTTGCTCGTTTTGCTGGGCGTAGTTGTAATTGTATTTTTTTTATTTTTCGTGATCTTGCCTGCCGATCCTGCTAGGCTGACAATGGGGCAAAGAAGTGACGCTAAATCATTGGAGAATATTCGTAAAGAGTTGTATTTGGACCAACCCTTACCCAGACAATTTACACTTTACCTGAACGATTTATCACCGATTGCCTTACATGGCGATAGCTTAAAAGCGCAAGAAAAATATCGGTACACCAAGTTACTGAAATGGAGTGAATCAGAAGCCTTGGTTTTAAAACCCCCATTTTTACGTCGTTCCTATCAAACCAAAAAGGCAGTGAGCAGTATGCTGTGGGAAGCTTTTCCCGGGACCCTGATACTGGCTTGTTTATCGATCTTTATTGCCAGCATCCTGGGTATTTTTTTAGGAACGGTTGCTGCTTTGAAACAACATACCTGGATGGATAGTTCAATCATCTTTAGTAGTGTTTTGGGCATTTCGGCACCCTCTTTTTTTGCCGGTATTTTTATGGCCTATCTGTTTGGATTTTTATGGTCTGACTGGACCGGATTGAGCATCATTTCACCCATGTGGGATTATGATCCCTATGAAGGAAAAAAAATCGTACTCAAAAGTTTAATATTACCGGTACTTACTTTGAGTATACGCCCATTAGCCATTATTGTACAGATCACCCGAAGTTCGATGTTGGATGTGATGCAACAGGATTATATACGGACAGCAGTGGCCAAAGGTTTGCGTAAAAAAGCAATCATCTGGCGTCATGCATTACGCAATGCACTCAATCCGGTCATCACTTCCATTTCCGGATGGTTTGCCGAATTGTTAGCCGGTTCCTTCTTTATTGAATACATTTTTGGTTGGAAAGGCCTGGGAAAGATTACGGTAGATGCCCTCAATAAATTTGATTTCCCGGTTGTTATGGGCGCTGTATTATTTACGGCACTTATTTTTATTGTGGTGAATACCCTGGTGGATTTGTTATATAAATTGATTGATCCCCGAATTCAATGATTAAAGGTTTTTCACCAATTTCATTTCGTCAACAATCCATTTGGCATTCCCAAATTTTTCAATAATGAACAAGGTATATCGAATATCTAAAGTGATGTTTCTGCACAAGTTCGGATCAAATAAAATATCGCTCATGGTACCTTCCCAAATCCGATCGAAATTCGTTCCGATTAATTCACCTTTCGCATTCAACACCGGACTTCCGCTATTTCCGCCGGTTGTATGATTACTCGCTAAAAAGGCCAATGGAACCGAATACTGACCATTTTGCTGAATCGCATATTGGCCGTAATCTTTGCTCGCATGTAATCGTTTTAACTTTTCCGGCAAATTAAATTCTTCTGCATTTGGATCAGCCTTTCGGATTGCGCCATCCAATGTCGTCATAAATTCATAGCGCATTCCATCCTGCGGTTTCAGTCCTTCTACTTTACCGTAGGTCACCCGCATGGTACTATTTGCATCCGGGTAAAATGGCTTTTTCTTTTCCGCATAATACAGCTGAAGTGCTTCCATGTAAGTTGAATAAAAGCGATTCATTTTTTGTAAACGCCCTTTTAAAAACCCATTGTTTGCTTTTTGCAGCGCATCAAAATACGTGAAGGTGATATATACCGGATCTTGTCCAATCAACTTCATGATTTTTTCTTTGTCTCTGAGTCGAATAAATTCATTGAATAAGTCAGGATTGGATAAAACAGAATACTGATAAATCCGGTCAATTTGTGAGGCTGAAACCCAGTTACTATCGCCGATATCATTTTGATACACCTGCCACAAACTGCGGGTAATTTGATAGTCGGTCGTCAAATCCATGCCCTTATAAAACCCGGCCTTATCCCTTTC
>DAIRSC010000285.1:2874-3334 GCA_036804585.1 Chitinophagaceae bacterium | reverse complement strand
AGCAAAGAATCAGTTGATTTTGCAACCGAAACAATCAACAACAACGTAAGTGTTTATCCAAACCCTGTACGTGACGTATTGACTGTAGAATTGACAACAGAAGTTGCTCAAAACACAGTGGTGAAAGTATTTGATATGAGTGGTCGTCTGGTTAAACAAATCCAGGCTAACGCAGAAATCGGAGTGAACAACATTGCTGTTAACCTCAGCGATGTATCAGCCGGTGTATACCAAGTACAAGTGTTTGCAAATGACAAACTGACTCACATCAGTAAAGTAAGCAAACAAGACTAATTGAATGTGCGTTAAACGCATAAACAGATAGTTTGATAGGCTCGGGCCCGCGAAGCGGGCCCGATACACAATTTATAAATTTCACAATTTAGGGTCAGCCGGTTAACGTGAAAGAATTTGTTATCATTGAATTGTGATTATCTATATATAGCCTATACATTCTTCT
>DAIRSC010000285.1:0-2864 GCA_036804585.1 Chitinophagaceae bacterium | reverse complement strand
AAATTTAATGGGGGTTAACCTCATAAACCTATAGTTTTATAGTATCGGGCCCTCTCCCCCCCCCCGATCCTCATTTTATACCATACCCACATATACCGTAGTTCAACCCAGATTTTGCAGAGAGATAAAACAAGACAATCAATCTTAAATTTATCTCATGAATCATGAGTAAACAGACGAGATGGTAACACCTAGTGGCGGGCTGAAGGAGTTGAAGGAGTTGTTGGAAAAGACTGGGATAAGGAATCGGATACTGGAGTTAGGTGTTCCAATTGGAATGAATATGATTGTGTAGATTCTATTCGTATTTTGGAGTATTTAGGTGAGTGTCTGGATAGGATGTTTTCGTTTTAGTCATACAGCAGTAGTTCGCATGGATGAAGTACTGCGTTAAATAGGGGCTTTTGTTTAACGTGAAAGCATTTGATATCATTGCATTCTGGTGTGAATTGCGCTTATTTAAATGCATGGTAATTTTTCATATCGTTTCAATAAGCTTGCAGTTCATTTTTTGATTTTCATTACTGACTGGCATCTTCAACTTTAGCGTCATCGTCCAAAGACGACACAGTAGTATTACCCTATGAACGCTTCCTTGAATTTGAAGCTCCGGTGAGATAACCAATAGCCCATTTAAAAACTACTGAATTTTAAGCAAAAGGAATTCCATGTTTCCGCCCGCTTTTTTTTACATTTGCAGGCTATGATTCAGGAAGTTGAACATGTCGTGATTAAATTTGCAGGCGACAGCGGAGATGGTATTCAGCTAACAGGTACTCAGTTTACAACCAATACCGCTTTGCGGGGAAATGACGTATCTACTTTTCCGGACTTTCCGGCTGAAATACGTGCTCCCATCGGCACAGTGCCCGGCGTTAGTGGATTCCAATTGCATTTCTCATCCGATGCTGTTTTTACTCCGGGTGATGAATGTGATGTATTGGTTGCTATGAATGCTGCCGCCCTAAAGGTGAATTTAAGCTCGGTAAAAAAAGGAGGAATCATCTTGGTGAATACAGATGGTTTTGATTCAAAGAATCTGCGCCTCGCTAATTACCCTGACGGTATTCAACCTCTCGAAGATTCTGCTCTTGACAATTATACCGTTTATAAAATTGATGTCACCAAACTGACTCGCGAAGCCCTCAAGGACAATCCTCTGGGTGTGAAAGAAAAGGATCGGGCGAAGAATATGTTCGTACTCGGGTTTTTATACTGGATGTACGATCGGGATATGCAGCCCAGCATCAATTTCCTGGAAGAAAATTTTGGCAAAAAACCGGAAATCCTCGAAAGTAATATCAAATCGCTTCGAGCAGGTTATCATTATGCCGATACCACTGAGTTGTTTACAGCCCGTTATACCGTAGCAAAGGCTAAAGTAGCTCCGGGCACTTATCGAAGTGTTACCGGAAATACCGCTTTGTCGCTGGGATTGGTAACTGCCGGGCAAAAATCAGGATTGCAGGTTTTTTTGGGTTCTTATCCTATTACGCCGGCATCGGATATTCTGCATGAGTTGAGTAAATATAAAAACTTTAATGTGCTCACTTTTCAGGCTGAAGATGAAATAGCCGCCATCACTTCCAGTATCGGAGCTTCATACGGCGGATTGCTGGGTGTAACGACTACATCGGGCCCAGGAATGGCTCTCAAAACCGAAGCCATGGGATTGGCCGTAATGTTGGAAATTCCCCTTCTTATCATAGATATCCAAAGGGGGGGGCCTTCTACGGGCTTGCCTACTAAAACAGAACAAAGTGATTTACTACAAGCCTATTATGGGCGAAATGGCGAATGTCCGATGCCGGTCATTTCAGCCAGTACGCCTTCGGATTGTTTTTGGGCAGCCATCGAAGCGGCTCGTATCTCCATCCAACATATGACCCCCGTTATTTTATTGAGTGATGGATATATTGCCAATGGAGCCGAACCCTGGAAATTTCCAATATCCTCAGAAATTCCTGAAATTCAGGTCCATTTCAAAAAAACGCCTCAAGAGGGCGACCCGGGTTTTATGCCCTATGAAAGGGATGAAAAACTGGCGAGATCATGGTCCATTCCGGGTACTGCAGGATTAGAACATCGTATTGGTGGATTAGAAAAACAAGACATCACCGGAAATGTAAGTTATGACCCGGATAACCATCAACACATGGTTTTAACCAGAGCAGCTAAAGTGGATAAAATTGCTGATTATATCCCGGATCAAGCCATTCACCTGGGGGCTGAGTCGGGGGATATCCTCGTTTTAGGATGGGGCTCAACCTATGGCGTAATAACCACTTGTGTGCAGCAACTTATTGCAGAAGGTCATTCTGTTTCACATGCCCACTTGAGGTATATTCGACCATTTCCTAAAAACCTCGGTCAAATGCTTAAATGTTTTAAAAAGGTGATTATTCCGGAAATCAATAATGGACAATTAATTCAAATTATACGCAGTCAATTTCTGGTGGATGCCATTCCTTTAAATAAAATAAAAGGCACTCCCATTACCCAAAACGAATTGACACAGTTCATACAATCGCAGTTATGACAAAAGCCTACCTTCCACTTTCCTAACTCTGTTAGGTCATAATCAGTGCTTTTCGGTTGGTGGCTTTGCGTGCGGTGAGGGGTAGCCTTTGCCATAGCACGATGATCTACTCAACAAAAGGAAGCATTCATGGAACAAATTGGATGTATCAATCCTAATTTTGGGATCATTCGCTTATTTTATTCGGGTTTCTTATGTTTCATGCATCATACCACTAAATATGGTTGCTGGTTATCTCACTGGCGCTTCAAATTCAAGGAAGCGTTTTAAGCCCAAAATAATCAAGACCTTCAAAATGAATTAAAAGTTGTTCTACTCAGCCGGG
>DAIRSC010000284.1:0-3347 GCA_036804585.1 Chitinophagaceae bacterium | reverse complement strand
AATTAAACTTTATGGCTTTCCCATAGATTTTGGAACATTCAATGAATCCTAAAATTACCATTTATCCGAACTAAAACATCATGATGTATTACCCAAAAGCGCCTGAAAATATTGACCCGCAGATGACCGAACCCTCTCCGATTTATAAAGCAGAGTTGGTTAAATGTATATCCGTGGTGATATTTTTTATCCTGACCTATTTAGCATTGATTGTGGCAGCTACATTTATCGCGTTGTTTTGTTTCAAAGTCGGACTATTCATTTTTTCGGCCGCCTCCGGCACATTGGCTTGGCTCGCAGGTGGAGGAGTGTTTCTGATTGGGGCTTTAATTTTATTCTTCGTACTCAAATTTGTTTTTAGCTCTTACAAAACCGAGCGGCGTAACCTGATTGAAATTCATGAATCAGAGCAACCCCAGCTTTTTGATTTTATTCGCAAAATAACCCTTGAAACCCAGGCGCCGTTTCCGAAGAAAATATACTTAAGCAACGAAGTCAATGCTTCTGTTTTTTATGATTCATCGTTTTGGAGTATGTTTTTACCGGTACGCAAAAATCTGCTCATCGGCCTAGGTCTCGTAAATAGTGTAACCCTCAGCGAATTTAAAGCCATTCTTGCCCATGAGTTCGGGCACTTTTCGCAAAAGAGCATGAAAGTTGGCTCCTATATTTACAATGCGAATCGCATCATCCACAATTTGTTATTTGATAATGGTGGTTTTTTTCGCACGCTTCAAAATATCGCAAGTGTACATATTGTTCTCACAATTTGTATGTATGGCGTTGTAGCCGTGGTTCGGGGCATTCAACAAATTCTATTTGCCATTTATCGCCTCATGAACCGACAAAATATGAAATTGTCGCGTGAGATGGAGTTTCATGCAGATAGCGTGGCTGCTTCTGTAGCAGGATCGAATCCGCTTATTCAATCATTATATCGACTGGAACTGGCTGAGGTATCATTCTCCACCGCATTATCGACCTGTAATTTATTATTGGAAGAACAAAAACAAGAAAAGAATATTTATCCCGGCCATCATTTTGTGATGAAATATTTAGGCAAAGAAAATCAATTGCCCATTGTTCATCAATTGCCTCAAATCGACCGAAATACTTTTGCCGATTTTGAAACCTCCCGCATTAATGTGCAGGACCAATGGGCATCCCACCCCAGCACCCGTGATCGGGAAGAGGCTTTATTAAAATGGAATGTCAAGGCCGAAGAAGTGTATGAATCTGCTTGGACCGTTTTTACCAATCAGGAGGCATTACAGGAAATGATGACTGCCAAATTATATGAGGGTGCTTCAATTCCTCCAGAGCCGCGCGTCAGTGGCTCTTTTGTTGAAAACAAATTCAGCGAGCAGCAGGATCATTTTCAATTGCCACCTTGGACCAAGAACTATTGGGATGCCAAAAAATTTCCCGCCATGAATTGGAATGAACTTTCACCGGAATCTGCTGATGCCGCCATATATACACCTGAACAAATTCAGCTGAATAAAAAACTGAAAGGTTTGGAATCAGATATTGCAACGCTTGAATCCATCATCCGCAAAGATCTTCAAGTGTCAGGATTTGATTTTGAAGGGGTAAAATATATGACCAAGAAGGCCCCAGAAATACTTGAAAAATTAGAATCAGAAAAATCCTTACTCGAAGCAGAATGTCAGACATTGGATTTAAAACTGATGAAAAACCACTGGCAAAAAGCCCGCGAAAAGCAGATTGAACCCAGATTTCAACAAGCCTATGATGAAACCCTGGGCGTACAAAAAAAGCAAACCCAGTTTCAATTGATTCATCAAGAGATGCTGGATATATTCAGACCGGTTTTCAGCGGAAAAGTGAACGAGTTAAGCGAAGTTCAGAATATCATTCGAAAATTAGGTGATCAGGAATTAAAAGCCGTGGCCATAGCGCGGGAGATTCTAAATTGGAATGAAAAAGCGCTGGCACTTAAATCGCAGCAGACTCCCCGGTTAACAAAGTTTATTAATCAGGTCCGGATTTATTTACAGGGGAATGCCTTTAATCAGGAAGATATCAATGGTTTATTTGATGGACTGAACCATGTGACCGATGCACTCGATGAATGGTGTTTTATTCAGAAAAGAAAAACCCTGGAATTGATTGAACCTTAAGGAAGCTTTACCAAAATTTGCCTTGAAAGTTGTATCGGTAGGTAGTACTTTTGGCCTTCAATTTTAAGCCATATGCAGGAAGCCAACCTGGAGCAAGCCATCAAACTTGGACTCACCGAACAAGAATTTCATGAAATTATAAAGGTATTGGGCAGAACACCCAATTTTACCGAAACCGCCATGTACAGTGTGATGTGGAGTGAACATTGTTCTTATAAAAATTCCATTAAATGGCTCAAAACACTCCCCAAAGATGGCAGTAAGGTACTGGCAAAAGCAGGTGAGGAAAATGCAGGACTCATTGATATTGGCGATGGCTGGGCCTGTAGTTTTAAAATCGAATCGCATAATCACCCTTCTGCCATCGAACCATTTCAGGGAGCTGCTACAGGCGTAGGGGGTATTCATCGTGATATTTTTACCATGGGTGCGAGACCCATAGCAGCGCTGAACTCTTTGCGTTTCGGTAACATCAATGACGACAAAACCCGTCACCTGATGCGCGGGGTGGTGAAAGGAATTGGCCATTACGGTAATTGCTTTGGCGTTCCAACAGTTGGTGGAGAGGTTTATTTCGAAGATTGCTATCATACCAATCCATTGGTAAATGCCATGAGCGTGGGGGTCGTAAAAGTGGGCAAAACCATTTCTGCAACTTCACATGGTGTGGGCAATGCGGTATTTATTGTGGGTAGTGATACAGGAAAAGACGGCATTGGTGGCGCTAGTTTTGCCAGTGCAGATATTACGGAAGATTCTGCCAAAGACCTGCCAGCTGTACAGGTGTGAGATCCATTACAGGAAAAAAAATTATTGGAAGCCTGTATGGAGCTGGTTGAAACAGATGCCGTGATTGGGATGCAGGATATGGGAGCTGCCGGTATAACCTGTAGTACATCTGAAATGAGTGCCAAAGGCGAACATGGGATGATCATTCATTTAGACAAAGTTCCTACCCGACAAAAAAATATGCATGCTTGGGAAATGCTTTTGAGTGAAAGTCAGGAAAGAATGCTCATTGTTGTTAAAAAAGGGTATGAAAAAACTGTAACAGATATTTTTGACAAATGGGATATTCATTGTGAACAAATCGGGGAAGTGACTGCTGATAAAATGCTTCGTTTTTATATGCACAATGAACTTGTTGCTGAAGTTCAGGAAGTATGTTTGGTTTTGGGCGGCGGGGCTCGGGTTTATGAAAGG
>DAIRSC010000283.1:0-3366 GCA_036804585.1 Chitinophagaceae bacterium | reverse complement strand
TTTATAAGATTAAATAAGGATTGAGCATCTTCAGAATCTATATTTTTTTTTATTAAAAGTAAAAATATTGCATGGTTAAGTTCAATAAGATTGGCGGACTCTAAAAATTTTTGCGGAATTGATTGACAATCCATAATAACAGATTCAATATTTGGAATTTCAAATTTCGCAACTTTTTGTTGAAGTAGTATTCGATTAATTAATTCGAGTCGTGTCAACCACAGATATAACTCTAACGAAAACAAAACATTTGGGACATTCAAGTCACCTTTCAGTTGGTTATGCAAACTATCTAAGTCGTGTAGCTCATATTCCAGTAAAAAATGCCCATAAAGGTTCTGGCGATCACTGACCTTAATGGGTGGAATTTGTTTTTGAAGCTTGTTGATGGATTGAACGTATCTTTTTTCCAAGCCTCTTTTGAGTGCAATTTTGGCAAGGTCGAATAGCTGTTGAAACTCGTTTTGATCTGAAAAGTAGTGTTGAATTTGCAAGGTGCTTTTAATTACTTTGTGCACTTCCACCATGGTTTTTTCTAAACGGCCCTCTACATAGGTTTCCTTTTCAAAAACTTTTTGGGAAATTTCTTCCTTGTCCCAGACTTGATTGCCAGGATTATCATTTATTTCCAGCAATACATCAAGTAATATAGGGCAATATGCCTTAAACTTGCCCGAATTGAAGTAATCCACTTTAGCCAGTTGTCTGGCTAAAGCTCGTTCTTCGGGGTTTCGGGTACGGATCAACTCTACCAATTGACTGTCTTCCATGGCACGTGGAGAATACTTTGAAAAAAATGTTATTTTTTTTGAACCACCAAAGGAAAAACCTTTGCATCAAAATACATTCATTCACACATCAAAACAACTTGATTATGGCAAAAATGAAACTTTTGGGACTGTTTTTCTTGTTTTTTAATTTTTTGATCGCCAACGTGACGCCACTTTTGGCAACCAACAAACTGGAGAATCACCTGGTAGAGCAATGTGATTTACCAGCCCCTGACAGCTTTAGAATCACTGAGGTAGGAGGAGATTTTATAAATCTTGCCTGGAAACCTATCTTCCCAGGTGCTGTGCACCAGTTGATTGTCATGGAAAGCGATGGTGCAGGCGGATATGTTACCATTTTGGTTGAAAACCAAGTTACAGGAGATACCTACACAGCCGATAATTTACTGCCTGGAACGGGTTATCGCTTTGTAATGGCAACAAAATGTACGTCTGGTGATCCAAGTGAGGTTAAGACGATTTTTGATGGGATAACATTAATTGTGGATTTGGTGATAAGTGGAAGAAAGCCTGTTAATCCTAATCCTGTGTCTAACTGTGATTTTATACCAACAAGCTTTAATTGGGCTGGATTTAATATAAAATCACCAAATGGAGACTTCCAAGTTGATAATTTTTTTGAATTGAAAAGACAAGTTCTGGGAACTAGTAATAATTTTGAAATAAGAACCCATGTTGCAAGATATTCATTAGATGGGGACTTATTTGCTGTAAATGATGATGGATTATGGCCTAAATGTTATCAGCCAATTATTCCTCTTCAGGACAACCGGTTTAGAGTTGATAAGCAACTTTCAAATGGGGCTATTGAAAGGATAGGCTATGTTGACATTTTTTACAAACCGATTACAGCAAGCTATTATGTGTGTCCAGATTATTTAGATCCAGACTTACCTTGGAATCTAAATTATGAATTTATGCCTATTATTGCGCACAAGGTTGCACCACCAGAAGATTGTGCTTCGCCTCGACCTAGTAGGGAAACATTTTCAGATTGTTTAACCTTTAAATTCGATAACCCATTTAATATTAACTTAAAAGTTTGGCAAGAATCCCCAGATCTTTTGACGAGTGGTATAATAAGCTTGTATAGTATAACTGGAGAATTGATTTTTTTAGAACCTTTTGATGGTAATAATACAAGTTTTAATTTTCCAACAAATGATTTAATTTCGGGTGTTTATATACTTGTCATTGAGTCAACTTTAGGTGTAAGAGTAGAAAAGTTGATTAAAACTAAAAATGATTGATAATATGAAAAAGCAATACTTAATATTATCTTTGTATGCATCCTTGCTATTTTGCCCTATTATTAATTTGATAGGTCAACCAGCTATCCAATGGCAACGTTGTTTTGGCGGCAACGATGCAGATGAA
Organism: Chitinophagaceae bacterium; assembly: GCA_036804585.1. GTDB lineage: Bacteria > Bacteroidota > Bacteroidia > Chitinophagales > Chitinophagaceae > OLB11. The sequence goes on along the minus strand of DAIRSC010000283.1, from coordinate 1,198 downwards.
GCAGTTTCTGTGGAGCAAACAATGGATGGTGGGTATATTGTTGCAGGAAGTTCCAGTTCTACTGACGGTGATGTGATTGGAAATCATGGAGGTAGTGATTTTTGGGTTATAAAACTAAATCCTGAAGGTCAAATAAGTTGGAAAAAGGCATTAGGTGGAACGAACAATGATAAGTGCTATTGTGTGAAGCAAATTCAGGACGGAGGGTATGTTCTTTCAGGATTTACCAGGTCTAATAATGGTAATGTTAGCGGTAACCATGGAGATTTAGATGCCTGGATTGTAAAACTCAATGAATCGGGTGGAATAGAGTGGCAAAAATGTTATGGGGGTACTAAGTGGGAGGAAGCATGGTCAATAATACAAACATTGGATGGTGGTTATATTTTCGCCGGTCGCTCTAGTTCAAGTGATGGAGATGTGTCTGGAACTCATGGTTCTTTGGATGTTTGGGTGGTAAAAATTAATGAGGATGGTGAAATTCAGTGGCAGAAAGCCTTTGGGGGCTCTAAAGTCGATATTGGTTATAAGATTAAACAAACCTTGGATGGTGGATATGTAATTGTAGGAGAGTCTGAGTCAATAGACGGAGATGTCACAGGTTCTATTGGAGGTGCGGATTATTGGATTGTTAAACTTGATGCTTTGGGTGAAATAGAATGGCAGCAGATGTTAGGTAGTACAAGTCTGGATCGTCCAAACGATATCTGTCAACTACTGGATGGGTCATATGTTGTCTTTGGGCATGTTTCAATTGGAGATGGAGATGTTACTTCGCATTATGGTGGTTACGACTTTTGGATTGTTAAATTGAGTCCTTCAGGGGCAATAATTTGGGAAAAAAACTATGGTGGAAGCGGCTCGGATTTTTCTCGCTCAATTTATCCAACAAAAGATAGTGGATTTGTTTTAGTTGGAGCCACTGATTCCCAAGATGAAGATGTCTTAGACAATGATGGTGGATTGGATATTTTGGTTCTCAAGATAGATTCTGTAGGGAATCTTATTTGGCAAAAGACCTTGGGCGGATCTATGGCGGAATATGGATTTTGTATTCAACAAACAAACGACGAGGGATATATCACATCTGGATATGCTTGGTCTAATAATGGTGATGTGTCAGGTGTTCATGGTTTTAACGACTTCTGGATCGTCAAACTCGCCCCCGAAACCTCCTCCACTTCCACACCCTCCGCCA
>DAIRSC010000282.1:0-3370 GCA_036804585.1 Chitinophagaceae bacterium | reverse complement strand
CTCCATCATGTACTGGAATCAACTATTTTCACGTTAATCAGCAAGCCCTAAATAACAAGAAGAGACTGATGGATAAAAACAAACATAGAATCCTGCCATCTATTGATTTAATTACACTATCTTACATTCAAAGCATTCATCATGAAATACAATTTTCTTAAACCCATTCTGATATTAACGAGCATTTTTTCATTGCTTCAATTCCCGCTTCAGGCGCAGGAGCTAATCAATGAAAGAGATGTAAAAAAATTGTATCAAATGATGCAGGGATTTTATTCAAGTGAGATACAGTCGTTAGAAGATAGTTCCTATTATGACATACGATTAAAAATGGTCCCGATGTGGACCGATTTTGAAGGGTATTGGCTATACGTTGAACAGGCCATGTCCGATTCGGAAGCAAAACCTTATCGTCAGCGGGTATATCAATTAATGCTTGCAAATGACAGCACCATCGAAAGCAGGGTTTATACCATTAAAAATGGAGAACAATACTATGGTGATTGGAAATACGACAATCCATTGGAAGGACTCACCCTGGATTCATTAACAGAACGAAAAGGTTGTTCAATATGGTTGTACAAAGACCCGAACGGTACATTTTATGGCAGTACCAACCAAAACGATTGTGAAAGCAATTTAAGAGGTGCTACATATGCTACTTCTAATGTGGTGATCACTCGTCAACAATTAGATTCATGGGACCAGGGATTTAATGATGCCGGTAAACAAGTTTGGGGTGCGGTAAAAGGCCCTTATCAATTCCGAAAAATATCGCGGCTCTAATCATTATTCAAAGTCAGGATAAAGCAAATATTTTTTGCGAATCTTTTTGAATTGTTTTAAGCCGGTCAGCCATGATTCTCTGATTTCCTGCTCCTTCATTCCCTCAATAATTTGCTTTTTTAGTTGTTCTGTACCGGAGAGTTTGATAAAAAAATCATTAAAAAAAGTAGACTTGTTTTTACACAACGAATAGGCATTCAGAATAAAACTGAGATTCAACTTTCCATCCACTATTTTTAAAATATCGGATGGAGGCAGTTGCAAATTAGCCCCAAAGCATATTTGATTTTCATACAAAGGATTTTTCGCCCCTTCCACACTTTTAGGTGTAAACGAAAAACCATTGTTTTTAAATGAAGGATGCCCCCAAACCTCGAACGGGCGAGGTGGTCCGCGTCCGACACTCACTATGGTACCTTCAAACAAGCACAATGAAGGATATAACCAAATAGCAGACATACTTTTTAAATTTGGGGAAGGTGGAATTGTTAGCTGATACAAGGTTCGATGATCGTAATTCAAACAAGTGATCACCTTAAGTGAACAAGACTGAGCCGTGTTCAACCATTGTTCACCTTTCAACATATTCGCATACTCACCTACCGTCATGCCATGTACAACGGGAATCATTTGCATACCCACAAAAGACCGATGTTTTTTCTCTAAAACCGGACCATCTACATAATGTCCATTCGGGTTTGGTCGATCCAATACAATCATGAATGCGCCGGAAGCAGCGCAAGCTTCCATCATATATTGCAAAGATGAAATATATGTGTAAAATCTTGCGCCAACATCTTGGATATCAAATATAACCACATCAATACCGGCCATACTTTCTTTGGATGGTTTTTTACTCGCTCCGTACATGGAGGCAATCGGCAAACCTGTTCGGGTATCCATACCGCTTTTCACCTTCTCCCCTGCATCTGCAGTACCCCTGAATCCATGTTCAGGCGCAAATATTTTTACAATTTCAATCCCGGCCGAAAGCAAAGTATCCACCAAATGGGTATCCCCAACAACGGATGTTTGATTCACCAACAAAGCCACTTTCTTATTTTGAATGAGTGGCAGATAGGCATCCATCTGTGCTGCGCCGGTTATCACCTTTCGAGAAAATGGCTGCGCACCCATTTGAAAAGTAGCAAATAAAAAATAGAGAAAAATATTTTTCATCCGACAAAAGTAAAGGTTGTAGATTATCTTCAAACTTTCCATGAAGAATAAAGCTTCATTCATCGCTTTTTGTTTAGTCGCCATCATTTATGTGGCAACCCGCTTCATCTATTTCAATGGTGATTTCCAAAAGCAAACCACCTGGGATGCCTTAGGCTATTATTTTTATCTTCCGGCTTCACAAATTTATCAGGCAGAAAATAGCAGCACCTGGCTAGACTCACTCGATAAAACCTATCACCTTTCCGGAGGCGATATTTATCAGGTTCAAAAACATCCTTCCGGCAATGATGTTGGAAAATATCTCAGAGGGGTGTCTATCATGCAATGGCCGTTTTTTCAAGCGGCTCACTGGCATGCTCGTTTTACCGGCCATGCACCCGCCGATGGATTTTCATGGCCTTATCAGTGGGCTATTGCGATAGCTTGTCTGTTTTATGGTTTACTCGGTCTCTTTCTGTTACGATCATTTTTATTGAAGTTTTTTTCAGACCAAATTGTAGCAGCTTGTATGCTATTGTTGATGTTAGCCACCAATGCCATCCAATATATTGCGATCGAAGGTGGACAAAGTCATGGATACATTTTTGCATTATATGCAATCATGCTGACCCTCACATACCGTTGGCATCAATCGCCTAATACCTTGCTTTCATTTCTCATAGGTGGATTTTTTGGATTAGCATGTATATCACGCCCCACCGAAGCTGTGATGTTGTTTATCCCTCTGTTGTGGAACGTGCAAAACAAATCAGACTGGAAACAAAAATGGCAAATGGTCATTCAAAATCCCCGCTTTGTTATTGCACTTTTTATTGGTGTTTTAATGGCCATTTCGCCGCAATTACTTTATTGGAAAAAAGTAACCGGTTCATGGATTTATGATGTTGGAAGCAAATGGGATTTCCTCAATCCTCATTGGCGCGTGCTTTTTGGACCTGAGAAAGGTTGGTTTGTTTACACACCCATTACAATTTGCATGATACTGGGTTTATGGTTCATTCGCGAAAAAAAAATCCGCTATGCTTTCATGACGTTTTGTTTGCTCAATATCTATATCATCATAGCATGGCATACCTGGCGATATGGTGGTTCATACTCTACCCGTGCCCTGGTTCAAAGTTATCCGGTTTTTGCCATTCCACTTTGTGCATTCATCGAACGTTTTTATTCTTCAAACAAAAAAATAATCATTGCAGTGCTGATGATGTATTTAATGGGTCTTAACCTTTTTCAAATTCATCAGTATAATCAAACTATTTTGCATTACGATGATATGAATTGGGCCTATTATCGAGCCATTTACCTGAATCCAAATCCTACTCCACAAACATTTAGTTTAATGGATGATGGCATTCAAGTTTCTTCATACAAACTACAGCTCCCCCCCTTTTCTTTGTGGAAA
>DAIRSC010000281.1:0-3395 GCA_036804585.1 Chitinophagaceae bacterium | reverse complement strand
GAAAGACTGATTGACTTAGATTTTTTAAATTTGTAAATAGGTGAATCGTTGTTCTACACAAGATCGGGAAATCATATAGGAGTGCTAATTATACGCTCTGGCTCTTCACCGGCTTTGAATTACGGTGAAGCACAAAGCGCTGAATCACGAAACGACTTTGTACATAAATTCAAAATTATTTTAAAGGAATTGAGAGAAACGAATGTAGCTTTGGAAATTATTAGAAGGGGACTGATTGTCAGTTGGTGGGCTAATATTCGCTTTGAAAAAACGTTTAGCCGCGATTTATGTCAATTATTACATGCGTCCGGTTGCATAGCGGTTTCAGGTGGGTTGGAAGTCGCCTCCGACCGATTACTGCATTTAATTGATAAAGGGGTGAGTGTTGAACAGGTGGCTTTAGTCACAAAAAATTTTACGGAGGCTGGTATATTGGTTCATGCATATTTGATGTATGCCTACCCTACGCAAACTGTTCAGGAAACCATTGACTCTCTTGAAATGGTTCGACAAATGTTTGCGGCAGGTATTCTAAAATCCGGATTCTGGCATCATTTCGCACTCACCGTACATAGCCCGATTGCAAAGGAACCTAAGAAGTACGGAATAAGTATTGATCAGAAGGAGGCAGGTCCTTTCGCGAATAATGATTTACTCTACCGAAATCTTCAAAAAATAGATCATGAGCAATTTAGTGAAGGCTTAAAAAAGTCTTTATTCAATTATATGCATGGCCTGATGTTTGAAAAAGAAGTGCATTTATGGTTTGAATCCAACTCAGTTCCAAAAACAAGAATTGATAAAAATTATATCCTGAATATTTTAAATCAGGAAACCTTGACTCCTATTAAACCGGGACAAAGAATGATCTGGCTGGGGCAACTGAGTCCTTATTCATTACGGGTTCAAAGTAAAAAAGGCATGAGCCGTGAGTTGATTGAATTTACTATTCGATATAAAGGCCGAAAAATTGAAATCAGTTTGCTGAAAGATGCGGGACTATGGCTGTACAAAAAACTTTATGCCATACAAGGTGGTAAAACCAATACACTCTTGTCTGATTGGATGAAAGATTATGCAGATCAGGGATTGGAAGATTTCGATTTATTTTGGTTTAATAAACCGATGAGTCAACTTTATCGATTTGGATTGATGGCCATATAAAAAAACCTGCATCATAGAGATACAGGTTTATGATGTAAAACTTAAAATTTATTTTTTGCGGGTAGCTGACTTTTTGGTTGCTGTAGCTTTTGGTGCTTCATCTTCCAATTCCAGCATGCGTTGTAATTGTCGAACTTGTTTTTTCAAATCATAAATAGTTTGATAAACTTCATCCATTTCGCTACGAGTAGCCAAGGGAACATTTGCAAACATTTTTTCCATTTGACCTTCAACAGATTTCTTAATACGTAATTGTAATGCGCTTACCTCGGCCATTAACTGACTGTATTCATCAGTTTCAAACAACTCAACAAATTTAGCATCCGAAGCGTTCAACCACTCTTGATACAACTTCATCATGCTGTCGACGTTTTCGCCATTTTCAATTTTGTGCATCATGTTTTCAGCAATGTTTTCCATCACTTTCATGCCTTGCTGATAAACCATATATTGCATTTCAGCGCTTTTCAGATTGTAAACATTCATCTGATTGAAGATTTGATTCCATTCCTGCATTGTTTTTGAATCCTGACTCGGAGTCATCAATTTAGCAAAAGGAGAAACAGCGCTCATCATTTGGCTGTACATATTGTTGTACTGGTTCAACATACCGCTGAATGGATTACCAAACATTTCAGGCATCATGTTATGCATACTGCTTTTCATGTTGTTGAACATTTCGTTCATTTGAGTTCCACTGTTTTTCATAGACTCGGCATATAGGTCCTTCATTTTATTGAGGTACTCCTGAGTTCCTTGAGGCATGAACGTAAAATACTTGTCCAAAAACTCTTTGTATTTGCTCATGTCCAAATTTGCTTTGAACATATCCATGTTAAAGGTTTTTTCTTGCATGGATTTCAGCATCGGCATCCACATTTCATAGAACTTAGAAAAACCGTCGGTCATGTTAAACATGCCCTTGTATGTGTTAGCCAAAGTTCCGTTTTGGAAATTTTTGCTTAATTCGCTGTAATTTGTGTTCAGGATATTTTGAAACTGAGCCCAAAAAGCTTTGTATTGCTCAGTGGCTTTGTTCATTTGATCTTGTACATTTCCCATATTCATTTGACTCATCGTCGCTTGCCAGGGATTTTGCCCATTCATTTGATTCCACATATTCATCATATTTTGCACAGGGTTTTGCGTATTACCCATTCCGCTCAACAGATTTTTGTTCATCTCCATCATTTGGTTCGCCCAATTGGTTTGTTGTTTGTACCAGTTATGGAAATATTCATTCATTTTCTCAGAAGTGTTGTTGGTTTCTTGTTTCAGGGTATCAGTCTGCCCATTCACTTTTTCAAATACAGTTTTAGCAGTGTTAGCGGCAGTTTCAACAGTTTTTTTGTAAAAGTCTGTGCTTTTGTCTAAGGTCTCGTTGATGATTGCATTACCGTTGGTATACTTTTTGGTATTTTCAACGAGTGTATCAACGGCTTGTTGTTGGGCGTCGAGCACAGTTTCAAAAAAAATTTTCTGGGTGTTTGTTTTGTTTGCCATTTTAGTATTTATTTGCAAGTGATTGAATCGTTTTAGACGAGGAGATTACAAATCTTCCATACTGAATTCGGGCGCAAAGGTAGTTCAAGTCCTCATGGCTGAAAGTGCAACAATTGTTATTAAATTGTAATATATATATGTTAAAAGTAGGTGATCAATTCGAACATGAGTACGGATATACTCAAGAACAAGTGAATCAGTATGCTGCGGTAAGCGGTGACACGAATCCATTACACACCAGTGAAGAAGCCGGAAAAAACAGCATTTTCGGTCGATGTATCATACATGGTTTTTTGGGAGCCAGTGTATTTACAAAAATTTTCGGGGCATTGTGGTATGCAGAAGGGCATATTTATATGAAACAAAGTATGATATGGATGAAACCCATGTTTGTGGATACCCGTTACAAAGCAGTCATTACAGTTAAAGAAATTTTCCCGGAAAAAAATCGTGTTTTGTATGATTGCGCTGTGTATGAATTAGAAAGCGGTGATCAAACCATTGGAGGAGAAGCCTTACTGATGAACAAAAAACAATACGTATGGGCATGACATTTGATAAAAAAATCAAGGCCATACATGCCATAATTGGTTGTATAGCCTTTTTCTTGCTCAAGAACAACTGAAAAAATTTGTATTATTTAAAAACTTCTTTACCTTAGCTCTCCCATAGTAGTTCTTTTCAATACAATTTTGTTGGAATTTTGAGTCTTGTCTGAAAATATGCAA
>DAIRSC010000280.1:0-3396 GCA_036804585.1 Chitinophagaceae bacterium | reverse complement strand
ATGAGCATACAGAAGCTTCAACGGCCTCCAAAGCGTATTCGCCTTTTTGTAAAAGTTGATAACCTGCATTCAGGGCTTCATACAATCCTTGTTTGTATCGTGTTTCAAGTTCGGGCGTTAGCATCGACTTGACTATCGTACCGGCACCTCCATGTATCGCCAATGTAAATTTTGACATCATCCTGTTTTAAGTCGCAAAAGTACAACCGACTGGGGAGTTTATCTTATAGAGTGAAGTCTATTAGATTATCGTAAGAGGATGACATCACCTTTTATTAACTGATGAACGCCCATGCCGTCTGAAACTTCAGCCATATAAAAATACGTGCCCATTTCGCAGCGCTCGCCCTGATAGGTTCCGTCCCATTCAGGTTTTGATGAATAATTTCTAAACTGATATACGCTCTGCCCCCAACGATTAAAAATTTGGAAATTGGTAATGGTATAGTCACCTTTAATGATCGGACGAAATACATCATTCAGGTTGTCTCCATTGGGTGAAAAAACATTCGGGAAACTAATCACACCCCGATCAACAACTTCCACGCATTTAGTAATCGAATCTTTTTGATTACAATCACCAAAAGCAATGAGTTTAAAACAGAATTTACCTAATTGATTAATCGTCCAGTTCAAATCTTTATTGGTACTAATCAACACACCATCCAAATACCATTCGTAATTCTGTGCATTTACTGAGGTATTTACCAGGTTGAAGTTGGGATTACTAATACCGGCAATCAAAGGACTCACAATAAAATCTGCTTTTGGTATCGAATATCCGGATATGGTGAATACAAGTGTGTCATTTAAAAAGCAAGGGTCGTTGGGATTGAGTGAATTTGCAGTAAGGGTATAGGTATTGGTTCCCGGACCAAAAAATGAAATTAGTCCGTTTGCGGCATTGAAGTTCGTACCTGTTGTTGGTTGAAGATTAATTTGAACATTACCCGGAACATTGTATAGAATCGTATCTCCCGGGCATAAAGTTGTTTGAGCAGGTGGTGCCAAAGTAATACCTGTAAGACCAGTTTTAAAACATGAGGTGTCCGGAATAAATTTCCACAAATCATTCAAATATCCCCAGCCGGCATTGAGGCTTCCACCACCACCACAAATCCAAAAATTTCCGGAATTATCTGTCCAAACACATGGACCGCCTCTACCCGGGGGCATATTGGAAGGTGCTGCCACACCTTGTGAACCGAAACTATATGGCACAGGTACACCAGCCAGGGAAGCCTCTCCGCTTACTTTTGTCCATTCGAGATTTTCGGTGTTAAACAGCCATAAATCATTGTGAAACGAAAGGCCGCTAAAATCAAATCCGCCAAATGTCCAAAAGGCATTGACACACGAACTATTCGTTTGTGCTGTTTGATTTTCAATGCGTGAAATCGGGTACTTCGTGGTATCTGGTTGACAATAAGCCGGATTAAATCCTAAATCATCACCGATATTGCTACCGCTGATCCAAACCCATTCTTTACTACCCATATCGAATTTCCAAACATCATTTCTACCAAGCAGGAGATTGGTACTGAATTGTCCGCCGGCAAATAAATACAAGTTGTTGTTGGCATCTTTCCATTTGGTGTAGGAGCATCTTGATGGAGGAATATTCGTAGCACTTGCAACTCCTTTAATCCCATAACTACCCGGAAATGCTAAAGCTTGTGTTCCGCCTTGCCAGGCCCATTGATTGGTATTGATATCGTAACTCCATAAATCTCCATAAGAACTGGAAGTCGCATCTTGTCCGCCATATAACCATAATTCATCACCCAATAACCAACCGGATTTACATTCGGCCCTTGATCCGGGACGAAAGGTATTTCCATAAACACCTTTGGGGCCATAAATGGCAGAAGTTGCACCAAAAGCACCGCTTCCCTTCACCCAGGTCCATTCGTTGGTAGGAATATGATATTTCCAAAGATCGTCAGTCATACTAAATGTGGATTGATCAAAACCACCAAACAACCATAGATCTCCATTTTTATCGGTCCAGCAATTTGAGCCAAATCCCAAAGCAGGAGGATAATTCAATGTGGATGGAATACCCATAGTGCCATAATTTCCGGCTGGATTTATACCAGTCATTTCTCCACTTACCCATGTCCATTGGTTGCTGGATGGTTCGTACTTCCATAAGTCGTTATGTCCCATACCCATAGCTTCAGAACCACCAAACATCCAATAATTCCCTTGCAGGTCTATCCAATAAGCTGCCTGATAACGTGCCGGTGGTTCATTGCTGGGGCTGCTTATGCCTTTACTACCATAATTCCCCGGAGAATTGGAGGCACTACTTCCTTTCATCCAAATCCATTGCCCACTTTGAGCTTGAACCATTTGGAAACTTTGGCAAAACAGCAGTATCCCTAATATTTTTCGCAACATAAAATTTTAAAATTTTGGAAGTACCGGCGTTTCATTTAAAAGCTGACCAGTCTTGTTAATGTATCTTTTTTTACCATTTAAAACGACAATCGCCTTGTTACCATTAAATGGAAATGCGCGTTCAAACGAACCTTGAATTATGGTTTTATTGAAAGGATTAATGTAGTAATAATGTTGTCCATCCGATACAACGGCCAATCCATCTACAAAATCGCTGGCAAAAGTGTATTGACATTCTATCACTTCTTGACCTGTATCATTTACAAAGCCATAGAGTTTACCTTTTTTAACCCGCGACAAATGATGTGAAAATGGATAAGCTTCATCGTATTGCGGTCCGATCATCCATCTTCCGATGATATCAATATAACCATACAATTGATCAAATTTCACCGGTGCACAAGCATTGGAAAAAGGGTGTGCGTCTCTGTAATGCAAAGGGATAATTTCAGTACCATCCGCATTGATAAAACCCCGCAATCCATTGATCATGACTACAGCAAAGCCATTGACAAACTGGCTGCCCGCATCATATTTAGCAGGAACGATGACCGCACCGGCCTGATTCTTATAACCGGCCTTTTTGTTTTGGTAAAATGGTTGAAGGCTTTCTTGTGCATTGCCAACCATGCTTAGGACAAAAAATACACTCAGTAAATAAATGTTCCGCATACGTATTTGATTTCGAATTAATAGACGCTAAAGTATGAATGGCTGTCAGGAGAATTCACGCAATAGCACTATCTTAGTTCGAAGTTATAACTTTTTAGGCAGAATATTGTGTAACTTCGGTCGGAAACATTCATTCATGAATAATCGTCTAGTGACTATGTTGGTATTGTTATCAGGTTTGATTGCCGCTATGCCGGTGCCTAAAAAAATTGATAAACCAAATTATTTTCTCTTTCAGCTGTTACGGTCAGATAACTTATTGGATTACATGCGAAAAAGAGGCATGAGCCGGGCGCAGATGCAGATGGTGCTACTGGCCGA
>DAIRSC010000279.1:0-3398 GCA_036804585.1 Chitinophagaceae bacterium | reverse complement strand
AGATGCACAATAATTTTTCATATCACCTCAATAAGCTTGCAGTTTTTTCTCATTTGACTTCTCACATGCATCTTCAAATTCTGCGTCATCGTCCAAGGGCTTTACCACAGTAATACCCCTCGAACGCTTCCTTATATTTGAAGCGCCAGTGAGATAAGCGGTAGCCCCTAAACAAAAAAAGAGAAACAAGAATAAAAAATGATCTTCTCATGTCCATTCTGTTTCTCTTTTTAGTCAGTACCCCAGGCGGGACTTGAACCCGCACGGACATTGCTGCCCACAGGATTTTAAGTCCTGCGTGTCTACCAATTTCACCACCAGGGTCTATTTCGTGATTCACGAAATATTTTTGGTTAATGATTTTCGTTTAAAACCAAAAAATCCACCCGAAGTCGAATGGATTTCCATTGGAGCGGAAGACCGGGCTCGAACCGGCCACCCCGACCTTGGCAAGGTCGTGCTCTACCAAATGAGCTACTTCCGCGTTTGATGTTGTTAAGAACTTCTTAGGGAGTGCAAATATAGAGGTAAAAATCAAAATTCAAAAAAATATTCAAGCATTTTCAAATTCAATTTTACCACTCAACTGAACTTTTTTTGCACCACTTTTTTATTTCATTATTGACCCAGTATCCATGCAAAAATTAAAGGGACCACGATGGTTGCATCACTCTCAACAATAAACTTAGGTGTATTGATATCCAGTTTACCCCAGGTGATTTTTTCATTTGGTACTGCACCACTGTAAGAACCATATGAAGTGGTTGAATCAGAAATTTGGCAGAAGTAACTCCAGAATGGAACATCATGCCACTCCAAATCCTGATACATCATCGGAACCACACAAATCGGGAAATCACCGGCAATGCCCCCGCCTATCTGAAAAAACCCAACTCCTTTACCACTGCTATTCTGCCGATACCAGTCTGCCAGCCAAACCATGTATTCAATTCCACTTTTGATGGTTTGTGCTTTTAATTCGCTCTTAATCACATAAGAGGCAAAAATATTGCCCATTGTACTGTCTTCCCAACCAGGGCAAACAATCGGAATGTTTTTTTGAGCCGCAGCTAACATCCAACTGTTCTTAGGATCGATTTCGTAGTATTGTTCCAATACTCCACTCAACAACATTTGATACATGTATTCATGCGGGAAATATCGCTCACCGGCATCATCCGCTTTTTTCCACAAATGATGAATATGCTTTTGTAAGCGACGAAAAGCCTCTTCTTCAGGTATACAAGTATCTGTTACACGGTTGTAATGATTTTCCAATAAATCCCACTCATCCTGCGGACTTAAATCACGGTAATTTGGGACCCGTTTGTAATGGCTATGCGCTACCAAATTCATAATATCTTCTTCGAGGTTTGCGCCGGTACAAGATATAATCTGGACTTTATCCTGACGAATCATTTCTGCCAGGCTCAGGCCTAATTCAGCGGTACTCATCGCACCGGCCAGAGTAATCATCATTTTTCCACCTTCCAATAAATGGGTTTCATAACCTTTAGCGGCATCCATGAGAGATGCTGCATTAAAATGTCGATAATGATGCTGAATATACTGCGATACGGGGCCTTTGTTCATATTCCTAATTTTGCAGCAAATATATTGTTGCTATTTTAAAATCGAATGACTTATTAAAGCCTACCTACATTCTGACCGCAGCCTACTCATCGTTTTGATCATTTAATTGAACCTTTCGAAGTGTAGGTACGCCAAAAAAGGTAACAATGACTATTAATACAGTCATACAACCTCCAAATACAACTGCCGGTACCGTACCTAAAAATCGCGCTGCTAAACCACTTTCAAAAGCGCCCAATTCGTTACTGGAACTAATAAACATCATATTTACTGAGGAAACCCGACCTTTTATTTCTTCGGGTGTTTTTAATTGAAGAATGGAATGGCGAATCACTACACTTACCCCATCAAACATACCCGCCATAAAAAGACAAACAAATGAGAACCAAAAGTGTTTAGAAATTCCAAACAGAATAATACAAATTCCAAATCCGGCAATACTCAATAGTAACTTATCCCCTACCCGCGTTTTCAATGGTAGGTAGGCAAGTAAGAATAACAATAATAAAGATCCAATTCCATGGGCGCTACGAAGCCATCCGTATCCTGTCGCACCACATTTTAGAATTTCATCGGAATAGACAGGCAACAGGGCCTCTGCACCACCAAAAAGGACCGCAAATAGATCGAGGCTTAATACGGCTAAAATGATTTTATTGCTGAAAATAAAACGAAAGCCCTGAGAAACATTTTCCAAGATTTTACCTTGAGGAAGTGCAGTAAATGGACGTTTGCGAATTCGCATCATCAATATTCCGCATATGATCAATGCGCAAAAAGCACAAAGGATGGTGGGCGTCAATCCGATCCAGGCCATGAGCACTCCGGCAAATAACGGTCCACAAACAGAACCCAATAACCACGACGTACTCGACCAGGTGATGGCTTGAGGAATTTTTCCCCTTTCAATCAGTTGAGGCAGCAGTGAAAAAGAAGCCGGTGCCAGGAAAGCACGAATGGTGCCATTTAGAAACATCACCCCATAAATGCTCCACTCAGTAAGCCATAGTCCAAAATTTCGGGTGAATTGTTCCGAACTAATCCAGAGTGTGAGAGCACCACAAAAAATGTAAGCCATCACACAATAAAAGTACAAGGTTCGTTTTTCCATACGATCGGCCAAATAGCCTGCAAAAACTGATAAGCTCAATGCTGGTATTAACTCCGCTAGCCCGATAAGTCCCAAATTCAATGGATTTCCAGTGAGCTGATACATTTGATAACTCAATGCGGTTGATTGCATAAAAAGGGCGGAAATGAGCAAGAATCGAATCAGAATAAAAGCCGAAAATTCTTTATTTCTCAGAAGATGTAGTAAGGAAATGGCAGATGAGTGATCCATATGGAATTCGCGAAAATACAAAGTATCTTTACCAATTCGGATATGGGTTTTTTATTACAAAATACAGCGATGGCGCTCAAAGAGTTGTTTTCAAATAAATTGAGAACCTTTCTTTCTTTATTAGGGGTTACGATTGGTGTTTTCTGTATTATCAGCGTACTCACGGTGTTTAGTAGCTTACAAAGTAATATTCAGACTAACATGCAAACCCTGGGGAGTAACGTTTTGTATATTGGTAAATTTGCCTGGATCCCGGAAGAAAAGGGCGAATATCAATGGTGGAAATACAAAGCCCGTCCGGTTTGTAATTTAAAGGAATTAAAATTAATTGAAAAAAATGTTCGTACTGCTTCTTATGCAGCTTTGAACTATTCGGATGAACAACAAAATATTAATTTTGGTTCAACCCAAGTCGAAGGGGTCGGATTATTTGCGGTCACTTATCATTTTAATAAATTGCAAC
>DAIRSC010000278.1:0-3409 GCA_036804585.1 Chitinophagaceae bacterium | reverse complement strand
GAGTTGTCATAGACGTTTACAAAATATGCCGCGCCTGACTGAAATACTGAAATGGACGGGACTGCGGCAACACCTTTCCAGAAATTCGAAGGCGGAAGATATAGTCCTTCTAAATTTGATTGGGCATAAGTCATCAGAGTCGAGCACAATGACATCAACAGAAAAATTTTCTTCATCAGAAATTAAATGAATAAATGGGAAAGTTTTAATAAATAAGAAATTCGTATTCCTATTTACCGCAGGCTTTATTCCCGAAACCAACGTGATTTTCGTTACTGGCAGGTCTTCTGACTCGTTCCCCTACTCATTCGCCTTCCCGAAGATCAGTGGCTTAAAATGAATTTTCGTTAGAAACTTACAGCACCGGGTAGTGTTACTGAATTTCACAGTATTCCCTTTTCATCATCAATCTGAAACAGATATCCGACACCCGTAACGCGGCAAAGATAAAAACAGTTTTCAGATTTAAAGTTTTTTTTTGCACAGCTATTGATACCGGCTTTTATTTTACTGAATGTTTTTCGGTAAATTGCCATGTTCCTACTTGACTCCATCCTTGTATGAATACTGTTCCTTGAATTTGTGTGGGAATTTTCACCTGATAGGTGTCTCCATATAATTCAAGCGGTGATTCCATGAGCACCCTGCCTTGTAAATCCAGCCAACGAATGCGTTGTAGGATTTCAGCACCTTGATGTTGGATATAAATGATACCGGATGCCGGGTTAGGGTAAATCTGAAAAGAGGCAATTTCAATATCTTTTAAAGGGTTGCTGGTAACTAAAGCACAAGGGCCCTGAGGGGCATCGCTGAGGAGGGTATCCACATAATTGCTTCGTTTAATACCAAAACAATATTCACCGGCTTTGATGTGTTTGATATAAACATTACCCAGCTGATCGTTGAATGCGCCAATTTTTACACTATCATCCGCCAAAACCCATTCTTCACTGGCATCTTTCCGATAAAACATTCGAATACTGTCTTCGGCGTTTTTAATCCAGGTACTATCCAGATAGGAATTATTTGGGCCGGCATCATAAGTGAATTGCATAATGCCGGAAATATTTGAAGCATTGATTAATCCAATTCTCCAGTATCTGCTATCATTTAACACATAACCATTGGCGAAAGTAATATGTTTAAAACGATCGGGTGCTACCCAGTGATGTTCCGCTTGCAAAAAAGTTGAATCCGAATTATTCACGATACTTTTTGTGTAAATCCGACATTTGGCTTGTGTAAATAAAGTGGAGCCGGTTGTTTTGATTTTTTTATTTTCCTCGGTAACAGCATCGCTGATTTTAAATTGAGGGTCAATAACGATGAGTGTTGGTTCAAACGGCAATTGAACCCTGAATTCCAGACATTGTCCATTCATTTCTGCCCGATAAATGTGTAAGTTCATTTGAGCATCGTAGAAACCAATTTCTAAAGGTACTTTGGTGTAATAATTGATAGACCGATGTTTTCGTTGCCGAACAAAAACAGATACATCAAACGAATTTCCGTTAAACAAGCTTTGATTGGAATCGATAGAGAAATGAGTGAATCCGGGTTCGAATACCCAGTTACTGAAGAAGGCCTGCATATTGCTGCCACCGGCATTGCCCAGGAAGTCCCGGAGTTGTTGACTACTGACAGCCGACCATTTATATTGATCTAAAAAATCGCTCAATCCTTTATAAAATAACGAATCACCCAGATAGGAGCGCATAGAGTGAATCATATCAGCGCCTTTCAAATAGACGGTTGTGCCGTAGGTATGTAAACTATCCATCGGTGAAATAGCTTTATATCCATCATCATTGATATGGGCTGTTGACAAAACCCGGTAATGATTGTCTCTCACTGATTTGATATAGGCCGCTTGTCCATAGGTATATTCTTCGTGTAGCATTTCGCAATAGGATGCAAAACCTTCATTCAACCACATGTCACCTGCCGTGCTACACGTCACTAAATCCCCCCACCAATGATGGGCGAGTTCATGCGCAATTAAGGTTTCATAATTTAAAGTGCCATCAATGAAAGGGGTACCGATATGGATATTGGTTGCGTGTTCCATGGCTCCTGCGTTAAAGGGTACCAAACTATAGCCTACCCGCGACCATAAATAAGGGCCAAAACTTTCTTCCAGCATACTGAATGATTCCTGTAAATGTGCAAAGGAGCCATTTACTTTGTTGGTATCCACAGGCCGACAAGCAATATAGGCATCGGTATTTCCATTCATTCCTGAAAGAATTTTTTTAACCAGGGTGTAATCACAAACAGCTACAGAGGATAAATAGCTTGGAATATTTTCATCTAATTTACAATGCCAGATTTTATTTCCATTTCCCAGGAGGGTAGAGTCTATCAACAATCCATTACAAACGGCCATTTTATCGCCGGTGGTGGTAATAAAAAATTCATAGGGGCATCGTTCCACAAAATTATCAAAACAAGGATGCCAAGTTCTCCCAAATGAATGCGGTTGCGCATTGAACCCAACACCCATTTGAAATCCATATAAACCACTAAAGGTAAAACCACCCCAGGTTGCATCTGCGATCGGAATACCATGATAATAAATGTCAATCCAAACGCTGTCATTGATATTGATAGCAGCGGGTAAATTCACTTTCAGGTCGGGTGAGTTATGGGTGAAGGTCAAATTATTGCCGTTTAACTGCACGCTGTCGGTTGTCAATCCTTCCAGGTCAAAATTCATCCAATTGATATTGTTTTGTTTTGCTTTGACCAATAACGAAGCTTTCGCGTAAATAACTTTTGTACTAAAGTCGGTTATTTCGAAATTGATGATAGTTTTGCGAACATCCAGGGTATCACTGCGCGATGCATCGGCTGCAAGAATGGCCTGATGAGTCAGCATCAATAATAATATGAGAAGTGGTGCTCTTTTCATAGTACAAAACAAATTTTGCTAAAAATACAGATCAAATATGGTTTCTTGTGGGTCCTGCTGGCTTTTTTTACGGAAACATCTTACGCTCAGGTGAGTGATTCCTTTAAAACTTATCAAGGCTTAATTTTGGATGAGGTCATGGTAAAAGCGGTACAACAGGGTTTTGATGTAAAAGACTTCATTACCAAAATGAAACAAGATACCACTTATTACAAAGCCTTTAAAACCCTGAGGATTCTGGGCTTTAAAATGTATAATGATATTGCCATTTACGATAAAAGGGAGTCTGTAAAGGCTTCCTATAATAGTATCAGCGAACATCTCCGAAAAAATAAATGTCGTTCAACAAAATTTTCAAATGAGAAAGTAAGTGGTGATTTTTATACCCGAAAAAAGGCTTACAAGTATTACACGGCCCGGCTTTATGCCCATTTATTTTTTACCGAAGGTGTTCATTGCAATGACAATAACATCGTGGGTCAACAAAAAAGTTATCAG
>DAIRSC010000277.1:0-3440 GCA_036804585.1 Chitinophagaceae bacterium | reverse complement strand
GTTTAAACTGCCTAAAAAAGCGATCTTTGAGGATATGGGTGATCATTTCAGAGAAAAAATAGAACGCAAGTTTTGAAAAGAAGTTTGATTTTGAGACAACAAACTAGAGAACAAATAGACGCAATATGCAAAAAAATATTTATGTGTTTTTTCCGCCCCGTTTCGTGCTAATTTGTTTCATCTCCGGACTTAGCTCTTTTAACATTCGATCCAATGGACTTACTACCATTTCCAACTGTCGCTGACTCACATGGGTATATATCAAGGTCGTTTTGATATTGCTATGCCCCAATAATCGCTGAAGTAAATGTAAGTCGGTTCCCTGCTCATGGCAATGGGTCGCAAAACTATGCCGCAAACCATGTATACCTATTTTTTTGCAAACCCCGGCTCGATGTTTCGCTTGCATAAAAACACTTTGAACACTCCGAACTGAATACCTCCCGCCATATTGACCTTCGAACAAGTATCGCTGTGGCTTATAAATATTCATGTACTGACCCAACAATACCATAATGGATGTTGGTAAATTCACATATCTGTCCTTTTTACCTTTCCCGCGTCTGATAAATACCTTATGACGGTATAAATCCATGTCCTCAATTTCGATGTTGACAATTTCACTCAATCGTATGCCCGTTCCATAGCATAACGATAATATCAACATATGCTTAATATTACCTGTCGCAGTCAATATCCGCTGTACCTCTTCAAAACTTAATACTTTCGGTAATTGTAACTGCTTTTTCGGACGCGGTATTTCTATACTGAAACGCTCCCATAACAAAACCTGTTCGAAATAAAACTTGAGCGCATTGATTCTACTGTGTATCTGATTTTCACCCAATCCTTTTTTATCAATTAAATAAACAAAATATAAACGCAACTGCTCATATGTGATTTCTTGTACCGGTCTATGTTTTAAATCCCTCAAAAACACCCTAAACTCAGAAGTATAAGTTCGGAGGGTATGCGGACTATACCCCTGCAACTTAATCTGCTCCATGAATCGATTCAATTGTCGTGCGTTGCCTGCACTGATATCATCCAAACTATCCGGTTCATACTGCTTCTTGGGTATTTGAAAATGATTACGTAATTGCTCACGGTCTAATACATACCAGGCCTTGCGTGATTGGCTCCATTTTGAACCGGGTATGCGCCGTATAATCTGAATTAATTCTGGATCAAATTTGCAATAAATAAAAATGACTTCTTGCCCTTTATGTAGGTCACATAAAAAACGGGCATTTTTAACCAATACCGAATACTGGCTGAGATCTTGATGTGTTTTCATAATCAATGCTTCGCCGTTGTCAGTCACATTCATACATGTCACTGCATATGTTTTAGTTCAAACTAGTATCGAATTTAGAAACAAAATATACAATGACAAAATTAAAACATGTAAAATTCCGGATAGAATTACCCATAATAACCGCCTTTAATCAGTTTTTCTGGGGTGTGGCTTGAAGATATCATTCTGTTAAGCATTAAATAAGCATCTTGGATAAATGTACTTTTATTTAAAGACTGCTGGTTATCTCACTGCCGCTTAAAATTCAAGGAAGCGTTCATGGAATAGTCCAGCACGTGCGGACAGCCCCCGTACGATGACACTAAAGTTGAAGATGCCGGTGAGAAGTGAAAATCAGAGAAAAACTGCAAGCTTATTGAAACGATATGAAAAATTACCATGCATTTAAATAAGCACAATTCACACCAAAATACAATGATATCAAATGCTTTCACACAAAACAGCAGCCCCTACGTAAGCAAGTCTTTTCATTTGCACGCATAGGCGATTGGCAAAAAAAGCAAAGGTGTTCTGCCCATTGATTTTACTTTGGGTATTGGTCTTCGGTATAAATGGATAGATGTTTATCCGGAAAAAGAACTAAGCTCGCGTCAGTATCCGGCTCGTGTTATTGGCGTACTCCTTTCGGGGGATTACCTTCATTTGGTGGCCGTAATCAATCTGCAATTACATATTAGTCGATCAATTCAACGCCAAATTGTGGAAAAGATCAGTTCGGGGGGTAAAAAAGGGAGAAATAACAGATGATTTCAGCCCATTTCAACAAAAAAATCTTGTTTTTATCATTATATGGATTACTTTTGCAGTCCTAAAAAATTAAGGTAGCATGCCTACAATACAACAACTCGTTAGAAAAGGAAGAACTATTATTCGTGCAAAATCCAAGTCACGTGCTCTCGATGCTTGCCCGCAACGTCGTGGAGTATGTACTCGTGTGTATACGACTACCCCTAAGAAGCCTAATTCAGCGCTTCGTAAGGTGGCTAAGGTACGTTTAACCAATAAAATTGAGGTCATTGCCTATATTCCGGGTGAAGGTCACAACTTGCAGGAACACTCCATCGTATTGATCCGTGGCGGTCGTGTGAAGGATCTTCCGGGTGTGCGTTATCATATCGTTCGTGGTAGTTTGGATACGGCCGGTGTAAAAGACCGTAAACAAAGCCGTAGTAAATATGGTACCAAGCGCGAAAAAGTAAAAAAATAATTTAAAGGCGTCCTGGTCAGAGTAAAGTGGTAATACTTGAAGAAAATCTGGTCATGAATCCATTCAATAAAAATTACAACAACAAACAATGAGAAAACAACAAGCAAAAAAAATCCCTTTAGCACCAGATCCGAAATTCGGAGATACACTGGTGACCCGTTTTGTAAATTGCATGATGTGGGGAGGTAAAAAAAGTACAGCCCTGACTATTTTTTATGATGCTTTGGAAAAAGTAGAAAAAAATACCGGTGAAGCTGGATATGATGTTTGGAAACGTGCCATGGCCAACGTAACTCCTTCTGTAGAGGTTCGTAGTCGTCGTATTGGTGGTGCCACATTTCAGATTCCTTCTGAAGTGCGCCCTGATCGTAAAATTTCCCTCACCATCAAATGGATGATTCGTTATTCACGTGAGCGTAATGGTAAAACCATGGCAGACAAACTGTCAAACGAAATCATTGCAGCTTCTAAAGGTGAAGGTAACTCAGTGAAGAAAAAAGATGATACACATCGTATGGCAGAAGCCAATAAGGCATTTGCTCACTTCCGTGTATAATTTGAAACATAATTTTAAAAAGCCATTCTTTTCGGAGTGGCTTTTTTATTTTTGGTAAAGCAAAACAATGTTCTTCAACTGATAATTTGCCGTAGCAAGACACGAGCATTCACCGTTGTTGGTATTTTTTCCTTCCTCGCAGATTCTCGACCTGTCATTTGCCCAATAGATTGTCAAAAGCCAAAGTCGGACTCTGCGGAGCGTCTAGTAACTTGGCAGTATACAATGAACAGAGATGATATATAATAAATCGCAGAGTCCCGAAGCGGAGACTCTGCGGGCACAAACGGAAATAGATATCGATTAAGTCAAAAATCTCACACCAACTTCGAATATGGCGTTTTATTATCATGATAAAA
>DAIRSC010000276.1:0-3441 GCA_036804585.1 Chitinophagaceae bacterium | reverse complement strand
GTTTTAAATTATTTAAATATTTATTTTAAATTTGCAAAATGCCGTGGATTCCCCGATTTATCAGCACACGCCTTACTACTGCTATGAAAGGCAGTCCGGTCGTATTTTTGAATGGTGCCCGACAGTCGGGTAAAAGCACACTTGTGAGACAGTTGATTCAATCAACTGACAAGCACAAGAAAGTACCTGGCACCTATGTTACTTTCGATAGGCCCAACAACATCGCCTCCGCAACCGCTGCACCGGAAGAATTTCTACAAAGTTTTGAGAGACCATTGATACTTGATGAAATTCAAATGGTCCCCCAACTTTTCAGGGCCCTCAAACTAGTAATTGATGATGAGCGCTTTCAACATCCTGGAAAAGTAAATGGCAACTACCTGCTAACCGGTTCAGCTAATGTATTGGCTATACCTCAATTGGCGGAAGCATTGGTAGGAAGAATGAGTGTGCTCAGCCTATATCCACTTTCTACAGCTGAAGCGATTCAGGGGAAGGGAAACGGAATAGAGAGAATTTTAAAAAAAGATTTTAATCAACTTTCCAACCCGAAGAAATTATCCTTAACCCGAGCCATTCAGCTCGCAACATTTCCTGAAATACATGGCCTCAAAAAAGAAGACAGGGCCAATTGGCTGGATGGATATATTACAACATTACTTCAAAGGGATGTGAAACTCTTGGCTGAGGTAGAAAAGATTCATCTGCTGCCACAATTGCTGCGAATCTTATGTAATAGGGCGGGTGGCCTTTTAAATGATTCTGACATTGGGCGGGAAGCCGGACTTAATTCAGTTACTACCAAAAATTATCGAAAACTATTCCACCACATGTTCTTAACCACTGAAGTTAAACCCTGGTATAAGAACAAAGGAAAACGTCTGATCAAGGCTCCTAAGGGTTACATTCTAGATACCGCTATTCTTTGCCACATGATGGACTGGGATCTGGAGGAAATTGCATTGCGAAAACCAAATATATTTGGAAACATACTGGAGAATTATGTTGCAACGGAATTGATCAAACAATTGAGCTACGCTCCTCCCGGAAACCAACTTTACCATTTTAGAACCAGTGATGGAAAAGAGGTAGATTTTGTGATTGAAAAAGCCAATGGAGAAGTCTTTGCAATTGAAGTAAAATCTACCAGTCTAATCAATGAATCAGATTTCAAAGGAATTCGAGAACTGGCAAGCTTGGCAGGAAAAGATTTTATCGGCGGTATAGTTTTGTACAATGGAAAAGAAGTCTTGCCATTTGACAAGGAATTGTGGGCAATCCCGTTCTATGCATTGTGGCAATAAGCTTTACTTCTTTTTATCACTCTATTCGCTTCCGTTATCCAAAAAAATAAATCACTCTTCCAATTGGTTATAGACTGACTTCTTTATTTGCATACAAATTCATATGTATGCCAAGAAAAGAACAGCTACAACCCATGTTTAGCCGGTTATTGGCCGGACTTCCTTCCGTTACAATATATGAAATCCGTAGTGTCTTCGATGTCGGTCATCCCCTGCGTGAAAAAATGGACTTATTATTATATGTCGGTGAAACATTAATGGCAATGGGTAGCTGGTGCGACCGCATCACAGGGAGAAGTCCTGTCGCAAGCGATGAAAAATTTTCCGGCCAATGTTCGCAACTGATGGCACTGGAAACCATGCCCTGGTATCTGTTTGAATTTGATGGTGATCATTTTCTAACTTATGATCTCAGCGAAGAAGAGCCGAAAGGAGAAATTACTTCAGACCTGATCATGGGAATTCGCCGGCTGTGTACTTTGCCGGAGGTTTGGAAGAGCAGACAAACCCAAATCGCCTCTATGCAACAATACCTGCATACAATGCTCTCATTGGCTCACCAGGAAGGAGCAGCTGCCTAAAATGAGAATTCCCGTGAAAATGCGCGGGGAGAAGAATTGACAGAACTCTTTATGTAGGTCGGACTTACATATAATTAATATTAAATTGTTATGCGTTATCTGAATTAACTGGCGTGAAATACAAATGGGGGTTGCATTTTCTGTAAATTAACAGTATAAAATTTCCCTTATGAACGCACCGGCAACCACATCGGCAAGAAAAACGTTCATAGAACGCGGACTCGAATGGCTGCTATCCCCAAAAGCACGCTATCGCATTGAGCGCATCATTCTAACAATTTCCATCCTAAGTTATCTCATTCACCTTTTACTGATTTTTTTAGTCAGCCGGGGAGTGTTGCACCCGGTATCCGGACTACTAACAAGTCCGATCTCAGCGATTTATACTCCCTTTTCTTTCATCCTTGTTTATGAGGTATACTTATTGATCTATTATCTTCCCAAATCAACATCGTTCTATATTGGAAAGCAATACGAAATCATCACCCTGATTATCATCCGACGCATTTTTAAGGACATCGGTAGCCTGGAACTATTGCCCAACTGGTTTGAAAATGAAAACGATCTTCGCTTTACTTATGATGCTGTTACTTCGCTTATTCTCTTCATGCTGATATGCCTTTTTTATATGCAGGTACTGCGCAAGGAAAACAATGACCCTGCAGTATCAGACCAAAACGAAATTCAATCTTCAACTTTCATACTGCTGAAAAAAGGGATTGCGCTTTTACTCGTGCCGGTCATGCTGGCCCTGGCCTGCTACTCTTTTGGGAGCTGGATCAGCACTTCGGTATTGAATTACCAATCCGGTATTTATACCAGCATCAACCTGAACCAGATATTCTTCGATGAATTTTTTACTATTTTGATTGTAGTAGATGTATTGCTATTGCTTGCCTCACTTTTTTATTCCGATCGCTTCCAGTCTATCATGCGCAATTCGGGATTTGTGATTTCCACCATTTTAATAAAGCTTTCTTTTTCTGTCACCGGTCTCACTAACAATCTATTAATCATTGGTTCTGTTTTGTTCGGATTGCTGGTACTGATTATTTTCAATTTGTTTACAAGAAAAGTAGCACCGCTTTTTGCTGCTCAAACACAATCGCAGAAAAAATAATTACTAAACGGCCAAGTTCTTCTAGCTTATGGTAGAATTTTAGAATTCCGTCATATTACTCATCCCGTTTTCTTAGTAACTTTCTTTTAATTTAAATTTCTGTTGTATGTCACTACCCCTCATCTTCGACCCTGCCACCAACGAGGAATTGATTCGTCGCATCGATGCGCTCACACCCCAGAGTCAACGATTGTGGGGAACTATGACAGTTGCCCAGGTTTTGAAACACCTGGCAGTTCCTTACAATGATCTCATCAGCAACAAGGTGCGTCAACCAAAAATGCGCCTGCTTGGCCGGCTGATTTTTAAACCGATCATGACAGGAGAAAAACCCTTCAGGAAAAATAGTCCTACAGCCAAACAATTCATTATTACCGATGAGCCCGAATTCGAACAGGTAAAAAAAGAATTGAAAGAAAAAATGCTGGAAATCCAT
>DAIRSC010000275.1:0-3449 GCA_036804585.1 Chitinophagaceae bacterium | reverse complement strand
AGGGCAATTGCCGGAAACAAATCATCACCTTTTATATCAATTTGATTTTGTTGGTCATAGAGGTATAAACAGCCACCGAGAATAAGAAATAAGAAATTGACAAATAAAATGACGGTCGAAAAGGTTATCATATTTTTTTGCGAGTCGCCCAGTTTTTTCACACTGATATTTTTTTGCATCATTTCCTGATCCAATCCCGTCATGGCGATGGTAATAAAAGCCCCACCTAAAATTTGCTTCAGAAAAAATCCGGGCGCGTTCGGATCGAAATTAAATACCCGGGTGAGTTGCTGTTCCTGCATCTTTCCTAAACTGGCCGCAAAGCCCTCCCCAAATTGTTGTTGAATGGCAATGATACAAATCACGAGGCCCAGCAACATAAAGGTGGTTTGCAAGGTATCGGTATAAACGATGGTTTTGACGCCCCCTTCGAACGTGTAAAGCAAAATGAGCAATAAAATCACGAAGGCCGTTACCCAAAAAGGAATACCCATATTATTGAGTATAAACAATTGCAAAATATTGACCACCAGATACAAACGGGCTGTAGCCCCTAAAGTGCGCGAAATGATAAAATAAAAAGAGCCTGTTTTATAGGCCCGCATCCCAATTCGCTCTTGCAAATAGGTATAAATCGAAGTCAACTGCATCCGATAATACAAGGGCAATAAAATATAGGCAACTACAAAATATCCCAGAAAGTAACCAATCACAACCTGAAAGTATTGAAATCCGGAAAAGCCTACCGTGCCGGGTACGCTCACAAAAGTAACCCCACTTAAAGAGGTTCCAATCATCCCAAATGCTACCAGCATCCAGTTTGAATTACGGTTACCGATAAAGAATGATTCGTTATCGCTGCGTCTCGATGTAAAATAGGCCACAATCAGTAACAAGGCGAAATACGCCATGACGAATCCCAGAAGTAAAGCAGATGACTTAATGAAGTGATTCGGGTAAAAGTAGAATACTTTTTCCAACCCCATGACCTATTTTATACTCACCCGAAAGATCTTTTTACAAATTCATAGTGCCTGCAGGAATCTCTCAAAACAAAATGATGCATCACATTGATTCAGCCGGAATATCCTTGCTTTCTCACCCCCCTAATGTTTGGCTTCGGTTGATACTTTTTGGAATCGAGCTTGTTGCCAACATCAAGTCTGCATTAGAAATTTCGTTTCAAAAACGCCATGGCATTGCTGCAAAAAACTTTCTCGCAAATTTCATCAGCGCTCATACCAAACATCAATCGTTTAATTTCTTCTTTACGCATTACAAAATCCATCTCCACAATATCATCCGGATTGTTTAAAAAATCACGCATATCCTTGCGCAGTGTTTGCATATCGGCTGAGGTTGGATATTGTTCAAGATGATTAATAATACCATCATAATCCGAACCAATACACATCACTTCCCAGGCGTCCGGTCGATTGGCAAAACGAATAGCTTGCAAAATATTGGCCCATATAATTTTTACTTCCAGCAGCCACATCTGCGAGGCATATTTTTTAGCGAGGCGCTTCAAGGTTTCTTTGCCGGCAATGCGTTTTTCATCTAATTGTATTCCAATCAGTCCTTTCGAATCAACAATTTTTTCTACATCTTCGGCCGACAAATTAATACTGCTTTCAAATAAAAAATGATCAGGGTCTGCCTGCTCCATTTCTTCATCAATGGCAAACATGGAACGTAATGTCGCATATTTGGAAGTAAGCCCGGTATGACTGCAAATAATAGGATACTGTTGATTACGCAATTCTCTTTCGGTGCTGATAAAGTCGTAAAACTCACTGCGGCAGCGGGCACTCATGTGTTTGATATCCAGTAAAATGGGTGCTCCCAATCTTCGGCTCAATAAATTTTTAATAAGGGCTTCACCATTTACGGTCAATCCGGAATTTAATCCCTCTTGCTGCGATACCAATTTTAACACCACACGATTCAAACTTAAACAATGCCCACCCAAACCATTCCAAAAATGATGATTCAATGAAATAAACAGCGGTGTGATATCCCATTTATTTTTCATCTCTTCTACCCGCTCTTCCATCAATTTAAGCATCTCAATATCCAACCTGTTTTCATCCCGAGTATGCGGATTCAGTTGATTTCGTTTAACATCCAAATTCGTTGGCGCCTTGAGCAAGGCATGTGCACCTTCTATGGTGAGTAGAATACAAAGATTTTCAGGATTCTGCAAATAGGCTTGCAGTGATTTATAATTCTTCGGAAAACGAATCGTATATCGCATGTGCCCAACCTGTCTGCTTTGGTCTTTCATCGACAATAAATATTCGTATTCCGGCAACAAACCCTGCTCATAGTAGTCGTTGAGATCGTCCTGGGTTTGCAACAAATTATCTACATCATAACCGGTGAGGGCATTATGTACCTTGGGTGAAATCAAATATTCGCTGCCTGTACGCATGGCTATATCGCGCAGGAAATCAGTCAGAATATTGGCCCTGCTTTGGTTCATCACATGAAATCCCTTTTCAATGGGTGTGATGCTTGCAAAGGCCACACGAACACCCCCTTTGTATAAGGCATCGAAATGACTTTGGGTTCGTTGCAATACTTCGGAATAGCGCTCTACGACCTTTTTTAATTTATTGAGTAATTTTGCCTCGGGTACAAACTTATACCCGGCAAAAATATCTTTTTTCTTACCGCCTAAGCCCCCTGTCATAAAGGGCTTTGCGGAAGGATGACAATGAATATCGACATTAAAGGAATGGGCCATGTTGGATTGAATTTAAAATAGGGAGCTCCTGTTTAACGTAAAAGTATTTGACATCATTACATTCTGATGTGAATTTCGCTTTTTTAAATACACGGTAATTTTTCATATCTCTTCAATAAGCTTGCAGTTCATTTCTTGAATTTCACTGCTCACCGGCATCTTCAACTTTGGCGTCATCGTTCACGGGTTGTACAATAATACTATCCCTTGAATGCTTCCTTGAATTTGAAGTGCCGGTGAGATAACCAGCAGCCCCTAAATTAATTAAAATTAATTTTTAAGATCACCGATTTCTTTTCTTCAAAAGTTGAGTCCTAATTCGTGCGCGCTTTATTCAAACACAATGTACAAACATAAATCGAAAGCGTTTGTTCACTTTTGTGTAAGTGCATCCAAGGATGATGCAAGTTTATCATTTATTTTGGAGCAGGGTGCGCAATGCCTTGTTCTGCAACCCTACCCGCTATTCGTTCCGGCACGGCCTTCACTGCTATCGGGGCTAGAAAAAATCATGGCTGCATCTTTCATCTTTTCTTACCCTTGTAATGATCATGCATACCAATCCCATTTAAAATATCATCCATTTTGCCCACAATACGATTGGTTCGTGTACCTGATTGTTTGGGTTGAGAAAAATAAATCAAATACCCTCTTTGTTTGCCGGGGGGCAGGTCAAAAAAAGATTTCCGAAAACCCGAAT
>DAIRSC010000274.1:0-3453 GCA_036804585.1 Chitinophagaceae bacterium | reverse complement strand
TTTGTTGCACTCTAATTGGAAATTGCAGCAATCCAAAAATTAGTCCGGGCCAAACAAAAATCATCATCGCCTTATTGGGAATCAGCAACCTCATTCTCAGTAGCAGTTGAAGGCTCCGAAATCGGATCTGCTTCTGATGCATTCAACTCTTCTGGTTTGCCTAATAAAATTTTTTGGAAAACAAAAATAGCAATAACTCCTCCTGAAATAGAGGCATCTGCAATATTAAAAACGGGACGGAAAAACTCGAAGGACTGTCCGCCCCAAATCGGAAACCAGGAAGGGAAAGTGCCATTCACCAGAGGAAAATAGAGCATGTCCACAACCCTTCCGTGAAAAAGTTCACCGTATCCTTGTCCCCAGGGTACCATTTTAGCCAAAGGCCCATGATGATAAGGACTTGCAGTAAAAATTTTGGCGTAAAAAATACTGTCAATGAGGTTACCCAATGCACCTGCAAGAATCAGCGCACTGCAAAAAATCAAACCATTGTGATACTTTCCTTTAATGAGGGTTCTCTGAATAAAAAATATGCCCCATATTACCGCTACAAGCCGGAAGAGGGTTAAAAATAGTTTGCCGTATCGTTCCCCAAATTTCATCCCAAAAGCCATGCCTTCATTTTCAATAAAATGTAAACGAAACCAGGAACCCATCACGTTCACCTCTTCATTGTACATGAAATGCGTCTTGATATAAATTTTGGAAGCCTGATCCATAAGCAGGATGATCAAAACAACCCACAATACGTGTTTTAATTTCACTTGAAAAATTTCGACAAATGTAAGTGATACTCATTACTCAAAGTACATTCCATGCAAATACAATTTGTAATTCTCATATAGTCTATTCAATTCCAAAATCTTACGAAAGGCATACAGATTTCTCGACCATTCGTGCCATGAAAAGTAGTTAAAACTCTTACTGCTATTGTAAAATACCCGGTCTGTAACTTTATTGACCAGCGTCATCCAGAAAGGTTGACATAAAAAAAACCTCCACTCAACCAGGTCATTTCAATATGAATTTGACTATTCTTTAATAAATCGTGAAACAAGGTCACCCTCTTTTAATTTCATTCGAACAGTGTAAGAGCCTGCGGCAAGTTGTCGAATATTCATGGTCATTTTTACATTGCCCATTTCAAGTTTCTCAGTTTGATTCATAACCACTTTTCCAGTAGCATCAATAATTTCAATAACCACTGGCTCTTCAGTAATTGATTGAATATCCAAGGTAATTTTTTCGTGGGCAGGATTCGGATAAATTGAAGTAAAACTGTTTTCTGAGAATCGTTGTATCGGATTTGTTTTAGACAACGGATTCAATGTAATATCTTCCACTTCTTCCACACTAAACAAATGCCCTTCAAAGGCTGGGTTTGTGAAACGGGTTGATACCTGATTTTTACCTACATAACCTAAGAACAACGAACGTGTTTTGCCCTGACCATTCAATAAATTCCATTTAAAGGATGGTTTGCTATTTGCAGCAAAAGGCACGTTATTTTTGATTTCATAGGTACCATACCACAATCCTTCACGGGAAATTTCAATGCCCATCTGACTATTGCCAGCTCCAAGCACTTGAGCTGCTATTCGCCAATGATTGATTTTGGCGCCATTATTTTTTACGGGTGTACTTAAATTGGGTTTATGCAAACGTTGCACTTGAGGGATTGCAGGATTTTCCTCAATTTGACGGGTTGTGATTTGTCCACCATTGGCAATAGCGGCACCATCAAAATCAACGCCTATTTGAAATCCGGATAATTTGATCGTTTCCGTGCTAGTGCTTTTATTCACCAACCAAACTTCAAAAGTAAATGTGTTTGGATCTTGTTGTTTGAGGTTTTTGATTTTACCCACAATTTCCATTTGTGCATTTGCACTAAAAGCCGTTAAGCCTGTTAAAAATAATCCCAACATACCAAGACGCCACGATTTCAGTTTAAGACTCATTAATTTTTTCATGTTCAATATTTTAGAGGTTTGGGTTATATGACTTTTTAAAATTACGGCTTTCATAGCACAAAAAAAATGTTTTTTGTTAACGTTGAGGAAGCCACTTTTGTGTCACACAGTGATTAAGCGCCTGAAGAGCGCCTTTAAACTTATGAAATACCGCCTTCTAACCTATCTTTTTTTCTTCGGAATTTTGATTTGCATGATCATAGGGAATGCCTGCCAAACCGGGAATGCCGATAAAAGAGCGTTGATTGGTGAGCGTTTGTTTTCAGATATTCATCTTTCGTGGAATCATACCCGCAGTTGTGCCAGTTGCCACGATCCTTCCATGGCTTTTACAGATGGCTACCGAACCAGCGTGAGCCCATCCGGTGAAATGTTATTACACAATGCCCCCAGCCTGCTTCATGTTTCCAAAATGAAGGTCTTTGATTGGGCAAATCCAAAGGCAATAGACCTTGTACAGCAATTACAACGCCCACTTTATGGTAAACATCCTTTGGAATTAGGACTACATCTTCATTGGCCAAAATTTCTTTCAACTATTCGGGATGACTCAGTTTACCAAACACTGCTTGTTCAAACCTATGGACAGGTTCCTCCTGCCAACGACAGTTTGTGGGTTGTTGATTGTTTAATCGCCTATATCAATACCCTACAATCGGGTGTTTCTCCCATCAATCGGCTTATGAAAGGTGATTCGTCTGCTCTCAGTCAGGACGCCCTTGCCGGATACAAATTATTTTGCTCCGATAGCCTTGCTTGTATTTCCTGTCATGGTGGTCCTGACTTCAGCAATGCGACTTTGACTGAAAATCACGATAGTATTTATTTTAATACCGGACTGTATTTCACTAGTGCAGGTACTTATCCACCGCAGGATGCCGGTTTGCGTATGTATACTCAACAAGCGCAAGATGATGGAAAATTCAGGGTCCCTTCTTTGCGCAATGTAATGCGCACTGCACCCTACATGCACGATGGGAGTATGTCATCCATTGAAGACGTGATTCGTCACTACAGCCGAGGTGGTCGCCTGATAATAAAAGGTCCGAATCAGGGTGATGGTCGATTTCACCCATTTAAAAGCAAATACCTGAAAGGTTTTTCATTGAGCCGAACACAGGAATTGCAGCTGATTGCTTTTCTGAATCATCTCAGCGACCAGAACAATGAGTCTTTCGACCTCCGAAATAAATAAAGGCTCAAAAGCTTTCATTTCTTGCATGCCCGACCTTTCAATCTTATGATTAAATTTGTCGGACTCCGGTTCATTATGCTCAAACACCTCAACGGAATTATTCTATTATTTTTTTTGTGCTTTGTCCTTTCATGCAAGGATGCTTCAAAAAATGATAACCCACAACAACAAGCCATTGATTCAATTATCATGCCCGATTCGACCGGTGCCGATTTTTCAACGATTAAACAGCGGGTTGAAGAAATTCGTCTGGCTTTATCTGCACCTATTCCGGTGATTAGACTT
>DAIRSC010000273.1:0-3502 GCA_036804585.1 Chitinophagaceae bacterium | reverse complement strand
CATAGGCTAATTGGCTAATAAAGAAAATGGCCTACCCCCCGGCATCAAAGCCATTCTTTATCCTCGGCTTCCCGTTAGGTATAGGCATTGTTCGTTTCTTCTCCGCAACACCGGGCGCTGAGGAAGAAATGGCTTGGCATCCATTAGAATTTTAACATTTTGGTGTTCACGGTTTTCCGTGAATGGAAATATAATTAGTTTGGATAGTTTTGAGGTGACTGAAATAAACGTTAAACAATAGCACCTTACAGTCGAAAATGGCATGTAAACCGCTATGTAGTAGCGCGAATAAACACGTTAGGGCAGATGCTGAAAAAGCCAATGCGCAAATAAGCACATTTGGGTTTTGCCGACCCACAAGCCAAACACAAAAAACCAAAAGAGCCAATTTTTTACCCACGCTCGGACAGACCAACAAGGAAACAAACGAAAAGTATATTGAAAAACGAGATAAACGGAAAATTTGGGCTATTTTGGCGAGATAAATATATGCGGACATGAACCGAATAAAAGAAGTACTTGAAGAAAAAGGAATTAAACAAACTTGGCTTGCCGAGAAACTTGGTAAAAGCTATAATATGGTCAATGGCTACGTTCAAAACCGTCAACAACCAAGACTTGAAGTACTTTTTGAAATTGCGAATATTTTAGATGTAGAAGTTGCTGATTTATTGGCGGACCCAAAAAAGAAAAGTAAATGAGTAAACCAATAAACCAAGCAATAACAGACTACATAAAGTCTCAATCCAGAAACAAGATCATTTTCCATGTTCAGGATTTCTCTGATTTTGAATCGGTAAACATCGGGCTACGCATATCAGAGAGTATTTACAATTTGAATGAGCCGGGAAGAATTGCCATGCGTGTTTTATCCGAATTAGATGGTATTCTCAATGCTGCTATCTCTCAACATGATGTGTTTGGAAGATATTTATCCATTGAAAATATCGGTGTTCTTTTCGAGCAAGAGTTAAAACTGGATTTTGCCAGCCTGCTCGACAGGTACTCGCAAAACAACGTGCTTTTCGTTAAGTGGAATGGTGAAATAGATACAAACTACATTTACTTCCTGACCAAAGAAAACGGAATCAAAATAAACACTAAGAACTTAAGCCATATCGTAATATGAAGTATAAAGAACTATTAAACTTCGAACCCATAACCGAGGTTGTAAAATTTAGCCGGACAAGTGAATCTGATTATCAGAAATCATTGATTAAAACCTTTGTGTTCTCTGACACTTTCAAAAATCATCTGATACCCTTGATGATTCGAAATCTTGACTTCAATTATTCAGGTGAATCATTTGGTTTGCAAGTTGTGGGTAATTATGGTACGGGTAAATCGCATTTGATGTCCTTGGTTTCATTGCTTGCAGAAGATATAACATTAATTGACCTTGTGAATGACGAAAAACCGAAAAAGGATTTAAAAGCCATTTCTGGCAAATTCAAAGTATTGCGGTTTGAGCTGGGAAATACGGAAAGCCTTTGGGAGGTGATTACATTCCAAATGGAAAATTATCTCAAGAGTCAGGGAATAAATTTCTCCTTTGATGGTCACGGACCAAAACCCTATTTCGATAAGCTGCTATTAATGATGGCAGAATTCGAAGAAAAATTTCCGGACAAAGGTTTCCTTATTGTAATTGATGAAATGCTCGCATACCTAAAAGGTCGAAGTGCAGCTGACAAACTGAATCAGGATTTGGCTGTATTGCAGGCACTGGGACAAGCTTGTGACAAATCCACGTTCAAATTCATTTTTGGTGTACAGGAAATGATTTACCATTCGCCCGAATTCCAATTTGCTGCTGATATGTTGCAGAAAGTGAATGACAGATACAAGGACATCATGATTACGAAAGAAGATGTGGCTTACATCGTGAAAAATCGCTTGTTACGAAAAGATGAGCACCAAAAGCAAAAAATCAAATCGCATCTTGATCCTTTTTTGAGCTTGTTTACCGACATGCACGGTCGTACACAAGATTACGTTGAACTTTATCCTGTTCACCCCACTTACTTCGAAAATTTTGAGAAAATCAGAATTGGGAAAAGCCAACGCGAAATACTTAAAACACTTTCCAATCAGTTCTCGGAAATTTTAGAGCAGGAAGTACCTAAAGAAAACCCCGGATTACTTACCTACGATCGCTATTGGGAAGATATTCAGAGAAGTCAGGATTTAATGGCTATACCGGATATTAGAAGAGTTAAAGAGATAACTGATACCATTCAGGATAAAATTGATTCTTACTTCACAGGAGTTAGGGCTTCCAAGAAGCCTGTAGCCAAGCGTATTGTAAATGCTTGTGCAATTAGAATCCTACAGCATGAACTTCAAAAGCAAAATGGAACCAATACAGAACACTTGGTTGATGATTTATGCTTGACTGATAAATTAGCAACAGACCGTGATTTCTTAATCGACATTATTGATTCGGCAGCTCAGCAAATCATCACCGCTACATCAGGCCAATACTTTGATAAAAACGCAGAGAATGCTGAATACCATTTGCGGATTGAAGGCGGCATCAACTTTGACCAGAAGATTAAAGATTATGCGGCTACCATGGCAGACTCCCAAAAGGATGAATACTTCTTTAAGTTTTTGGAAGTAAACCTACCATTAGATCATGATACGTATCGAACCGGCTTTCGTATCTGGGAACATAGCATAGATTGGAAATCGCATAAAACTTATCGTGATGGATATATCTTCTTTGGTAATCCCAACGAAAAATCCACCACGCATCCAAGACAACATTTTTACATGTATTTCATGCCCATATTCGATGATAGTAAGAAAAACCGCAATCACGAAGAAGATGAAATCTATTTTGTTTTTGATGGTTTATCCAAAGAATTCAAAGAAGCTGTAACGCTTTATGGTGCTGCACTTGCTTTGGAAGTTCGTGCGGATAGCTCACAAAAAACCATTTACCGCCAGAAGATTGATGAGCTCAATAAAAAAGCAAGATCGTTATTCGACCAGGAATATGTGCAAATCACTCAGGTTGACTACCAAGGAAAAGAACTTCCATTGAGTGGTTATCCATTACCAGGTGCCGGTTCTACAAAGGAGCAAATCTTTTCAACCGTTGCATCAATAGTGTTTGAAAACTGGTTTTCCGATGAGCGGCCTAATTATCCAAAATTCACACAACTCAATTCCCCAATTGCGAAAGACAATTTTGACCGATTGGTGAAACAAGCACTAACTAAAGTTGCCAATCCTGAGCAAGCCAACCGGGATGGCGAAGGCATTTTATCAGGTTTAGGATGCTGGATACCGGGCATGCTTGATTACAGCCATTCGCCTTATGCGAAAAGTTTATTAAAAATGTTGGCTGATAAAGGAGATGGTAAGGTTTTGAATCGTGATGAAATCATAGATTATGTTGACAAAAGCGATAATCTATGTCTCACCAAATATTTTCATTTTGAATCTTAATTTGAATTCGTAGTTATTGCGACACTTGCAGCATTGGGTGAATTAG
>DAIRSC010000272.1:0-3511 GCA_036804585.1 Chitinophagaceae bacterium | reverse complement strand
TTTTAAATACTCGGTAATTTGTCAAATCACTTCAATAAGCTTGCCGTTCATTTTTTGATTTTTACATCGCACTGGCATCTTCAACTTTGGCGTCATCGTCCAAGGGCTATAAAATAGTAGTATCCCATGAATGCTTCCTTAAGTTTGAAACGCCAGAGACATAATCAGCAACCCCTAAATATTTGCCCGGATTTTGAATGCCATAAAATGAAAATTACCGTACAAAGTTGTTTGGGTATTTAAAAAGGTCGTATCCACTAAGCTCATCAATTCTACCCGGCATTGTGATAACTTAAATCCGGTACTTGCATCTACCACTTTATCTTCAATGCTGAACTCTGTGCTTGCATCAAAGAGTTGCAACAAACTATCCGGATGAATAGGTTGAAAGAATGCATGAATTTCAAAGATTTGGAATTGTTGATCTAAAATCCAAATGTCGTGCTTGGTATCAGCAGTTGCAATGATAAAATGGCCGGCTCATTTTATCTTTTTTCGAGTTGGTTTGTTTATTTCATATTCAGGCATTTTTTTGAGCGTTCTATTTTTAGCATGATTCGAGTGAGGCGAATTCATTACTACTTATTACTTTTACACTTATGAAATGGTATGCCTATTTGTTGCCACTTAGTTTTTATTTGTGTTCCTTATTGGCATTTCATACATCCGGCATTTGGTCATATAGCACCCTCTTATTCGCCTTTGGAGTCATTGCCGGTTTGGAACTCATTTTAAAACCAAATACCGCCAACATCGTGGATGAAGAAATTGCTGCGAAAAATCCGATCTATCGGTTCTTGATGATATTTTTTGTTGGGCTGAACTGGTTGACCTTGCTGTATTTTTTCTACATCATGCGTTTCGAAGAGATGGATAGCGTCACCTATTTTGGTCGCATTATATGCATGGGATTATTGTGTGGCGTTTTTGGAATCAATATCGGACATGAACTAGGGCATCATAAAAGTGGGTTTGATCGTGCAGTGGCAAAAATTTCTTTGTTGAGTTCTTTATATATGCATTTTTATGTAGAGCACAATAAGGGACATCATAAGCATGTAGCCACCGAACACGACCCGGCCAGCGCTCGCATCAATGAGCCCATTTATTTGTTTTATCTGCGAAGTATTTATGGTTCTTTTGTATCAGCCTGGCGGATTGAAAATAATGACTGCTACAAAAAGTATGGGAAGTGGCTGACACTGAAGAATGAAATGGTACAACTCATGCTGATGCAGGGCATTTTTGTTTATTTGGTTTATTTCTTGGGAGGAATGCAGGTTTTGATCCCTTTTCTGCTTTCAGCTTTTATCGGAATTTTATTGCTGGAGAGTGTGAATTATATTCAGCATTATGGTTTGTCGCGGGAATTAAAAGCAAGTGGACAATACGAACGCACACAGGTATGCCATAGTTGGGATTGCCATTATCCATTAGGCAGGATGATATTATTTGAATTGACCCGGCATAGCGACCATCATTACCTAGCCAGCCGACCATACCAAATTATGCGTTACCATGATGAGGCTCCTTGTCTGCCATTTGGTTATCCGTCAAGTATCCTATTGGCCCTCATTCCGCCTATTTGGTTTCGGGTGATGAATAATAGAATTCCGCTTCAACCCTTGAAGCAATCAAATTAAAAGCCTAAGGCAAAAAAATCAGCATTCTTGAATGTTTATTTCAAATGAATGCTGATTGTGCGGAGACGGCGAGATTCGAACTCGCGATACAGTTTCCCGTATACACACTTTCCAGGCGTGCTCCTTCAACCACTCGGACACGTCTCCGGTTGAAGCCCATTTTCTGATTGTTCTTATGGGTGGATTTTTTGAATCGACGCGAAATTAATGCATTTTTATGAGCCAAATAGCTTTGAGCTATTATTATTTGTAATGGCGATCAATTCATCCATCCGCATTTCGCGAATATCTGCCAATAATTGAGCAATATAGGGAATGTAAGCAGGTTCATTCCGTTTTCCGCGAAAGGGAACCGGGGTCAAATAGGGGGCATCCGTTTCTAAAATAATCCGGTCAAGAGGGAGTTCTTTCACCAGTTCTTTCAAACCGGCTTTTGGATAAGTCAATACGCCGCCTATACCTAAGTAAAAACCCATTTGGGTAATTTCTCGTGCTATTTCCAGGCTACCGCTAAAACAATGAAATACACCTTGCAGTCCTTTTTGAGCAAATGGCTTTACCAGGTCTATGGTATCTCTCATCGCATCTCGTGTATGAATGACTACCGGGAGATTTTGTTCTAAGGCCCAACTCATTTGTGTGCTTAAAGCCATCTTTTGCTCCTGAACAAAAGTTTTATCCCAGTAATAATCCAATCCAATTTCGCCTACTGCAGCAAATGATCTTTTAGCCAGCCATACTTTGGCGATGTTTAATTCTTCCTCAAAATTTTCTTTGATATAACAAGGATGAACCCCCATCATTGGAATACAATAATCCGGATGGGTGTCTGCCATTTCTAACATGGAGGCAATCGTACCCGAATCGCAATTGGGCATATAAATTTTATGGATGCCGGCCGCCTTAGCCCGTTCAATCATCTCTGAACGGTCTGCATCAAATTGCGGATCGTAAATATGGGCATGTGTATCTATCATAGTCGGTCTATCAAAGATTGAGTTTTTTAAGATTCCAACCTTGCTCTTTGCAATGGTTTAAAAATCGGGGTAAGGTATATTCCAGGCGCTTGAACGCTTTTTCGCTATCATGAAAAACAACAATAGAACCCGCTCTTGATTCACGAATGACATTGGTCAGACAATCCTGTGGACTTAATTGTGTATCAAAATCTCCACTCAAAACATCCCACATGATAATCTTTGTATGCGGAAACATTTTTTGAATACCTGCTGCTTGCGCGTAAGTAATTCGACCATAAGGGGGGCGAAACATATTGCTGGGGATCAGACTGGAAGCTTTGCGGATATTTTTAAAATATTGAAAATTATTGGTCTTCCAACCATTGAGATGATTAAAGGTATGATTGCCAACGGCATGTCCTTCATCCAGGATACGTTGAAAAATTTCGGGATAACTTTCTACATTTTTACCGATACAGAAAAATGTTCCTTTAGCGTGATGTGTTTTTAACTGGTCCAATACAAAAGGGGTTACCTCAGGGTGGGGGCCATCATCAAAGGTGAGATAAATACTATTGGCGTGTTCTTTGATGTGCCAGATACCTTGGTTATACAAGGCTTTGAGCAGACGGGGGGTTCGGACCAAATAGGGTTTCATGGACGGTAGCGCATTAAGGATCTGAAAAATAAATCAGTTACTTTGGCCATTCGAAAGTAATCTAAAGTTTTATAAGAGGTCTGTTTCATCATAAAAATATTTCCTGCAAAATGTCTGTATATGACTCAGCATCATCGCCGGAATGTGAGTATTTACATAGGGTTTGCTGATTATCTCATAGGCGCTTCAAATTCAAGGAAGCGTTCAAGGGATAG
Source organism: Chitinophagaceae bacterium (assembly GCA_036804585.1). GTDB lineage: Bacteria > Bacteroidota > Bacteroidia > Chitinophagales > Chitinophagaceae > OLB11. Next base: position 36 of record DAIRSC010000272.1, on the reverse strand, counting down.
TCCTTTACTTGCGGGACTATCCCTTGAACGATGACG
>DAIRSC010000271.1:0-3524 GCA_036804585.1 Chitinophagaceae bacterium | reverse complement strand
CTTACAGATCACAGAACCAATTTACAAGGTTGTGCTTTACGCCCAGCAAAAGAGGGCGTATTATATAATCGAAACCTGGGGTGAGCGGTGCCGGCCGGGCATCATGCTCGTTGGTGAAGGAGATCAACGAGGGCGGGGGCAGAAGCATTTTCAAAGACTTTAACTTCTACGCCTTACTTTTTAAGTTCAGTAAGAAACTGTGGGATGTCGGCAAGCAACATTTCTCTTGAATATTTCATCTCATCGTCCATATAATAAATTAAGCCATTACTATGGTCGATCAAAGCAAGTGAAATAAGTCCGATACAAGCACCTGCCGCAAGGTCTGCTCCCCAAACAAAAGATACAACGGTGTCTTCAGTTGTTATTTCTGGTCTAATCCAATCAGCCTCATGTTCAGCCAAAAAGTTGTCCACACGGTCGACATAGGTTTCAAAATATGTTTGGTGCCCATTAATGCTACATTCAAGTCCATCTTGATCTATTTGGCTGCCAAGTCCACTAAGTATCTTGAAGTCATATCCAAGTTTTTGGATAGAGTCTTCAATTTTTCTGATTGTTGGTATATCTACCTTTTCTAAGAAGGCAGCTTGTGTCATCGACATATTTTGTATGCCTTTTTTAATTATCAAACATTTGATCATCTAAAAATTGCACATATCCCACACATACTTACAGATCACCGAACGAATTTACAAAGTTGCCCTTTACGCCTAGCTGGAATAAACACAGTATTGCCGGCTGTTGCCTATAATGTCAAATCTCGAGCACTGTGATAAACAGTCAGAATGCTTATTTGGTCTGCCGAAACTACTTGATAAATGATTCGGTAATTTCCCTCAATAAGTTCTCTTACGTTCTCGTCATTCTTTTCAGGAACAGTTCGCCCTGCTTGTGGAAAGGTTTTTAATATGTCCGGTCTCTCAAACAATTTTTGAACGGTCAGCTTAGCGTATTTTTCTGAATTCTCGGCAATATAGTCACCGATGTCACCGATGTCATTTATGGCTTGGTCAGTCCAAATCAATTTAACCATTTGCTCAACTTTGCTCTGGCTTGCTCCTCAGTATTCACCTTCCCGTCTTTTACTTCTTGACGTCCTTTTTCAATTTTTTCAATAATTATCAGTCTCTCAATAATCTCCTCTATTGAAACCTCGTCTGGGAGTTTATTAATTGATTCGATAACAGTCGATTTTCTCATTTTGTCAGTATTTATAGTCCAAGTTAAGTAAAAAAAGTCTTTTGGACTCGGTTGGGTACTTGCCGCCAACACCCAAAAATGCCCATTGGCACATATCCCGCATGTACTTAACGAATTTACAAGGTTGTGCTTTACGCCCAACAAAAGAGGGCGTATTTTTTAGTCAAAACCCGGGGTGAGTAGGCTGTGGGGCATCACGTTCGTTGGTGAAGACTGCCAACGAGCGCGGGGAGCCGCCAGTGCTGAAATAAACACAATGTTAGCGCAATTTTTATCAATGCAATTTGTTCATGAATTCTGCAAAGGAATCCGCCACAAACGATACGTTGTCCACATAATGTCCGTCCTGAATTTCTGGTTCTCCTTCATGGTCCCAGAAAAATATCTGTCCATAGTTTTCAGAATGCACTGACAGTAAGAACAAGTTGCCAAATGAATCTGTCGCAATTGGGAATGTACTGAAAGGAATTCGTTTTGCAAACATGTCTATGTGTCTGTATAAACTTGCGTAGTAGTCCCCGTTGTGCATCCCCAAAATGTATGTCACAATAGTTTCGGGACTCTTATTGGCTTGTTTAGTCGGTTTTCCGCCATTATTTGCCAGTAGAAACTGTCGATAGTCATTTGGTAGTTTCATGTTATTTGTCAATTCGAAGTCGTTCAGTTCTTCGTCTGACAATTTCCCGAACTCGTTGGGGTTTAAAATCATGTTGGTAAAAATTGCGCCCAAACATCCGAATATGCGCCATTGCCCATATCCTGTTTACATTAACCGATCACCGAACCAATTTACAAGGTTGCCCTTTACGCCCAACAAAAGAGGGCGTATTTTTTAATCGAAACCTGGGGTGAGCAGTGCCGGCCGGGCTTCATGCTTGTTGGTGAAGGACACAACGAGGGCGAAGCCTTCACTTTGCTACTCTAATTTGTCAGGGCTTTATATGTCCATGTCACCAAGAGGACAATGACCATTCCAAACATCACGATCGCCCCCACACCCGCAATCAAATTCATTATAAATACTCGGCCAGCGCCACTATATTGTCCCGCGTACTTCTCCTCCTTTATTTTTTCAATTTTCTTTCTGTCCCTGTACCAAATTGAAAGACAAACCCAGCCAATTGCTGAAAACACAAATTCGATGATGATAAACTCAATTATTGCCATTTTTACTCATGCACTGAATTGTCCTGGCTATTGAACTACATTGCAGAAACATTTTGTTCGCGCCATTAGCTTAGTGTCTAAATGCTTCGGGCGGAAAATTCATATTCCACATCATAATGAAGCCAAAAATACCTCCAAGAATTCCGAGTCCCCACATAAGTTTAACCTTCATTATCTCAAATTTCTCGTTACCCTTTTCAGTTTGCGTAAACATCCCCGGATGATTCACAAGTTTCTCTGCACCTCCATCAAAATAAATCCAGTATGACCCCATTATCCACAACATGATTATTGACAAAAAGAAAATAATAACCATTGGATTGAGTTGTCTTGGATTGAAAAAATCAAACATGTCATTTGTCAAACCCGTCACCATGCCAATGCCCATAATAATCCAAGGAATGTTGCCATAAATAAACCAACCTTTAATCAAACTATCATAGCCATCCTTTAAGTCTGGTTTCTCGGCTATATATTTTTTTGACCGCGATTTCCATATCAATCCATTTGCGATTGTTACGACTATGAACATTATCCAGAAATGTTTAAAAAGTGCTGGCATAATTTTACTCCTTCAATTCTATCTTTAAAATTCTATTCTCTTCATCAACGGTTATGTATGAAAGTCTGACTATCTGTCCGTTGTTTTTTATAGGTCCGCCATGTGAGGCTGTATTGTTAAAGGCATCCCATAGAATATAGTCTGAGTATTCAAAGTATACGCCATTTACAGTAAAACTCTCAACGGCATGTCCCTCGTAAGGCATTGGGTTAAAGTTTTCGATCTCACCTTCTACTATTTTATATTCCTTGTTCTTAAAAATCTCTTTCGTCTTTTGTTGACTTGATATGCTGCTTGGAATTGTCAAGAGAGATAAAATTAGCCCAAACCCACTGAAAATAAAACCAAATACAATAGTGAATTACTATTGTTGTAAAGTACTCTAGTTATAATTTATGTTAAACCAAGAAATTCCGAGTCCAACAATGATAAATACAACTGGCATTAGATTCGTCATATCAAATCCTTTGTCCGTCACTTCAAAACCTGTTCTGTATTCCATCCGTTTTTAGTTGTCCGTCATTTTTTTAAAGCTATTGGTGCCAACATCTGAATATGCACAATCGCACATATCCAGAATATAATTACAGAT
>DAIRSC010000270.1:0-3533 GCA_036804585.1 Chitinophagaceae bacterium | reverse complement strand
CGGTACTGGGAGCAACAAAGGCCGATGGTGACAGCCGTTTTTTATAAATCTCCAACTCCACAACATGACGCCGCTTTGTTCCCATGGCGTTTTTTATCCGGCTTGAATCGCGATAGGTAAAAAAGAGTGGGATGCGTGAAGGATCAGGATGAAATTCATCATTGTCCTGAAACAAAGTATCGCGCTCGAATGTCTCCGTTAAGGAATCGTATTTGGTAAAATGAAATGCGGTTAAATAAAGCGGATTGGGAATATCAGTTCCAGGTAAGTAACTATTGATGTGTGCGCAAAACAAGGGATCCGGGTTTTGATTTTTTTTGTTATTCGAACCCATACCCATCGATTCTTTATTTTCTAGGCTACCATCTTTATTTTTTTGCAGCATTTCTTGTTCACCTTCTTTCGCGCCACCACCATATTCTTCAATTCGCAGGGTAATTTGCGGCAGCATGAGATAAATGATCAACAAAAAACAACTGATGAGTAGTCCCAGAAAAAGTAAAAATTTTTTACTAAATCTCCACCAAAATCGGGCATTGTGTTCTTCCTGATTTCTTAAATTTTCGTTGGTAAAAATGAGATAAACGGCATAGATGGCAATCGGAGATAAACTACTTAGTAGTTTTTGTACAGTCATCTCCCCGGTTTTAGAAATCAGAATGACGCTTACTGTTAGCAGAATTCCTGAAATGATAAACGCTCCATATCGTAATCGTTGGAGAGCCCATCCAAATAAATAACCGGTGCTGAATAAGTAGGAAAATACGAGAAAAGTAACGCTGATAAAGAGTCCATCAAATTCGCCGCTGGCATAATTGCTGATGCCTGTATAAATCGAGTAAAAAAAGAAAATCAGGATTAAAAATAGCGGCAAAAATCGAAATCGAAATTGATGAACCACGAACCCACTGAGGAGTCCCAGAGTTGCATAAACCCCTTGTTGAAACCATTGTTCTTTTAATACCGAAAAATAATGATTGGCATTCCAAAGGATAAAGAAAAATACCAAAGCGGTTGGGAGAATCACAAAAATGAGTCTTGCCAGGAATTGTGTCAGCGATATGTTTTTGAACAATTGCATTTAGATGATTTCAAGATTCACTGCGCTTTGTTGTATCATGGAAAGCAGGTACTTTTCGTTTTTTTCTAATTTATACTTCATAGGCTGAAAAATCCATTTTGATTTCAGTCGGGCCAATCCATCGTCAGTTGCTTGTATAAATATACGACTGATCCAGTTTAATAAATATGCCGACTTGAAAGTGCGTCCCAAACGAACAAAGAAAAGGGTCGTTTGTGCATCACACTGCGATAAAATTTTTTCCAAATCCGAGACCGAGCTCATGGAATGCACACATAATACGGTTCCACGCTGGGGTTTAAAGAAACTAGAAACCGCCTGGTCCTGATGCCATTGTTGTAGTGTGATGTTTCGTTGTACAGGATCTATTTCATTCTGTTCTTTATAGTGAACGGATTGATCAGGAATGTATCTCACTTCAAAGGATGATTTCCGTAAAGCATCGAACAGGGTCCATACCACCTTTTTATAATGATTCAACATGGCTCTTCCATGCGGGTTAAACGCATCAAACGATGAATCATTGTAAAAGCTGGCGTAAAAATATACATGAGAAGCAAAAGGATCCATGATTTCCGGAATACGAACCATTAACTCACGGTTTTTGGCAAATATTTTCCATACGATGCGACGAACATCATCTGAATTTTCGAACTTTTTATAGTTCAGATGTTCTCCTTCCACTTTACGCAATTGTTCGATCCGAACCAATTCTTCTTCTGTTTTTTTAGGAGGTAATTCCTGTTGTTGACGGAGCAAATTTTCCGGGGCATTCAGGAATTGATGATTTACTTTACAATGCACCGGAATTGAAAATAATTGCAGGAAATCTTCTAAAAATAATAAAGCTGATTGGATCTGATATTCTTTGATATCGGGCAGAATAATCCGGTTGATGCCCTTGATTCCTCTTCGGAATGGTAGAAACGATTTATTGAGTTGTTCCGATATCGGTAAGGCTTCTGTGTATCGGTTCTTGTCATAGATTAAACGAACTTTTAACCACCCGAGTATAGGCTTTAAGCCATATGGAATGATGATTTTTAAATTCACATGATCTTGTTCTTGGTTGTTCTTTTCTATACTCAGGATTAAATCTGATTCACCCGGCCGGTCTTTGTGTGTGAGGAAATACATCCAGGTTATCAAAACGGTCATTAAAGCGATAAATACCAACACAATGACCAAAATCAAAACGATTAAAGACATGATTTTAATCAAACCAAAATAGGAACTATTTTCATGATTCGATTTTGACAGAAACCAATAAATCAGCGGAATAGACAACGTCAAAAGGATAAAATTGAGTTTTACCGGAATATATTGCGCTATAAATTTGAATTGGTCGGATAATTTGGAAATCTTCATTCCGTTCGATCGTAAATAAGATTCGAATATACTTGAAGTTGAGTTTCATAACTTCTTTTAGAAAATTTTTAATTAAACGGGTTATCAACAAAGTCGATAAACAAAACAAGCTTATTTTTGAAATTCGATTCTGAAATATGCATACCACAGTTACTTGCCCCACCTGTAAAAATGTTTTTAATCTGGAAGATGTCCTTACCGAGGACATCGAAAAGGAAATTCGGGAAAAATATGAAAAGGAGCATAATCGCATGCTCGAACTCCTGAATCAAAAAAGTGCTGATTTACAACTGCAGCAAGCCCGATTTGAAGAAATTAAAAAACGTGAAAATGAGCTTTTCCAAGAGAAGTTAAAGGAGAAGCTGACTGAACAAAGTAAATTGCAGGAACAGGATATCCGGAAAAAACTGGAGGAGGAACAGCAAATTAAAATCAAGTTTCTGGAGGAACAGCAATTATTACAGCAACAAAAACTAAAAACGTTACAAGACAAAGAGCTGGAAGTGCTGCAATTGAATAAATTGTTACAGGAACAAAAAGAAGCCGAACAACATAATCTGCGAAAATTACGGATTGAAGTGGAGCAAGAGCTCAAGGATAAGGTCGTGAGTGATATTCTGCAGAAAGAACGTGAAAAATTTGAGTTTGAACGACGGGAGAGCGAGAAAAAGTTGGCCGATCAGAATCGCCTCATCGAAGAAATGCAAAGGAAAATGAATCAAGGTTCTATGCAAACACAAGGAGAGGTGTTGGAATTGGCGCTGGAGGAATTATTGAATCAGGCGTTCCCGTTTGATGTGGTGCAGGAGGTGGGAAAAGGAAAAAGAGGCGCCGATTGTGTTTTGCTCATTCGAAACGAAAGTGGACAGGATTGTGGGAGAATTATTTTTGAGAGTAAACGCACCAAGGAATTTGACAAAAAATGGTTGCCTAAGCTCAAGGAGGACATGCTGGAGGCTTCCTGTGATGTGAGTGTTTTGGTTTCGCAGGTACTTCCTGATGATTGGCGTATGTTTGACCAAAAAGAGTGGGTTTGGTTCTGTCGCTTTGCAGAAGTCATTCAAGTATTAAAATTGAATAGGGA
>DAIRSC010000269.1:0-3548 GCA_036804585.1 Chitinophagaceae bacterium | reverse complement strand
TCATGATATCGTTAAAAATTCAAAGTAACACAGAAATTTGAAGCCAAATGACTTAACCAATTATTTTTGATCGTTTTGCAACGGTCTCAAATGGTAGTAACAATTCACTCAGCTGATATTCTTCGAAGCAAAAACAACGCAAGTTGAAAATTAAGTCTTTTAATATCCCGTACTCTTCATCCATCCGGTTAATTTTAATAGCCACTCTATCGACATTCATCAAGATTGATAAAAATTTGATTTTGCTTTCATTACATTTAACAGCAAAAAAAAATCATTGATGCAATTACGTATACTTTTTATAGTTGGATGTTTGTTTTTTCTCAACAAGCTACATGCTCAACAATGCCTCCCGATCAATACGCAAGCCGGTCAGTTTGTTCCGGTCTTTAACCGGGGTGTTTTGGATAAAAATACCTGGGATGCTATTCCTGATCTGGATGGATTCAAATTCTTATTACTTCAATTTGAAACCCTACCCGATGAAGCTACGCAAAAAGCTTTAAAAAGCCGCTCTGTTGAATTACTCAATTATTTACCGAAGCAGTCTTATTATGCAAAGGTTCCCGCCGTTTTCAACCCCCAACGCTTTAGTGGTTTGCATTTAAGTTCCGTATCGGCACCGGATGTTTCCATGAAAATTCACCATGAAGTAAAAAATAATCTTGTGCCGGAACATGCTAAAAATGGTTCCAGCAATAAGTATATCGTTACTTTATTTTCGGGAACCGACGATTCAAAGTTTGTGAAATTCCTGCGTAACATGGGAGGCCTTGTTTTGGATAATTATAACCATGAACATTTGACTATTTCCTTAAATCCTGATCAAGTGAATATGCTTGCTCAATGGCCGGGTATACAGTTTATCCATTTTATTGATGTGCCTTTTCAAAAAGAAAATTTATTGAATCGTACTAGCCATCGAAGCAATGCTATCAATACCGATTATGGAGCTGGTCGTCATCTTAACGGTCAGGGTGTGCGTATTGGTCTGACCGATGATGGTTTTATTGGTCCGCATATCGACTACAAAGGTCGTACCATACAGGACGCTGTCGCTACTTATAATGGAGGTGATCACGGCGATCATTGTGGAGGAACTATTATGGGAGCGGGGAATTTAGACCCCAATGGAAGAGGCATGGCACCCAATTCGGATTTATGGGTTTACGACGCCTTAAGCACCAGTAATTACATTCTCGAAGATAGTTTATTCAGCGCTCCGAATCTAAGTTTAGACATCATTTCTACTTCTTATAGCAATGGATGTAATACAGGATATAATGCAGGAGCCAATTCTGCTGATCGTCAAATACATGATTTTAAAAACATCATGCGTATTTTTTCTGCCGGGAATGATGGTACCAATAATTGTGGATATGGTGCGGGGGCTAATTGGGGCAATATCACCGGTGGAATCAAATTGGCAAAAAATATAATCGCGGTGGCCAATCTAAATTACCTGGATGTGCTTGCCAATTCCAGCAGTAGAGGGCCTGCCAGTGATGGTCGAATAAAACCCGATGTTTCGGCGGTAGGTACAGATGTTTATTCGACCATTGACACCAATGATTACGGACTCAAATCCGGAACATCCATGTCTTGTCCCGGTGTCACCGGATTATTCGCACAGTTGTATCAGGGTTATCGCGAATTGCACGCCAATCAGGATCCCAATGCAGGTTTATTAAAAAATGTTTTGATGAATACTTGCGATGATATTGGAAATCCGGGGCCCGATTTTAAGCATGGATATGGACGTGTAAACGGTTTGAGGGCCATACAAGTTTTAGAAAATAATCAACATTGGAATGATTCAGTAAGCACCGGAATCACAAAAACAATTTCCCTCAATGTTCCACCTAATACACATCGTGTAAAAATCATGCTCAATTGGATGGATAAAGAAGCTGCTGTTTCTGCGACAACTGCCTTGGTAAATGATTTAGATTTGGTTGTCACCGATCCAAATTCAAACGTGCTTTTGCCATGGGTCCTGAATCATGCCCCGAATGCAAGCACATTGGATGCACCTGCACAAAGATTGGTCGATCATTTAAACAATGCCGAACAAGTTACCATTGATTCACCTATTGCAGGTAATTATACCATTGATGTAAGCGGTTTCGCCGTTCCTTTTGGCCCTCAGGAATATTTTATCAGTTATGAGTTGATCGCTTTTGATTCTTTAGAGATTAGTTATCCTTTGGGGGGTGAAGGATTCCGTCCCGTTGAAACACAAACCATCCGATGGAATGCAATTTCCACCGGAAATACATTCAATGTTGATTATAGTTCAGATAATGGAACTTCATGGCAAAATATCACTACTGCTTTACCGCCCAATCAAACATCTTATAACTGGACTGTTCCGGCACTTGTATCCGGAAATTGTAAAATACGTGTTTCAAGAAATGGCATAAGTTCTGAATCGCCTTCCACATTTACCATCATGAATATTCCTTCAAATCTCACTCTGGTAAGGGTTTGTCCGGATACCATCACCATCAAATGGAATGCAACCCCAACCGCAGACGGATATCAGGTTTTTCATTTGGGTAATAAATACATGGATTTAGTGTCAACCACTACAGATACGTTCTATCATTTTGTGGGATTAAATCCTAATGTTGAAAATTGGTTTAGCGTGGCTGCTCTTCAAAGCGCAAGCAATGCGGTGGGCAGAAGAGCGGTTGCCATTCAACAAATTCCTGGTTTACTCAATTGTGTATTGGCTGTGGATGCTGAAATGCTCAGTTGCGATAACCCGGGCAAAACCACCTTGTTGGATTGTAATAACAGCGCTATTCCGGTAAAAATCAATTTACGAAACAATGGCCTCAATACTATTTCTAATTTTAATGTTTCTTATCAACTCGATAATAACGCTCCGGTTACCGAAGTTTTTTTGGCCAATCTGTCAACCTCTTCTCAATCCACTTTTACTTTTACAACCGGTATGGCATTCCCTTCGACTGGTATACACAACCTAAAAGTTTGGGTAAATTTGCCGGGCGATTTATATCTCTACAACGATACTTTGAATTATACCCTGGTTGGTGCAAACAGTGTTATAGCGACCTTGCCTTGGAATGAAGATTTCGAAAATGAGCTCAGTTGCCCTGAAATAAATGCTTGCGATAATACCGATTGTGTGTTTTCAGGTGCCTTAACCAATGAACAGAACTTAGTGATCGATCAGTTCGACTGGAAAGTTTACAGCGGTCCAACCCCAACCAATACAACCGGTCCGGATGTAGATCATACCCTCAACTCTGCTTCGGGCAAATATGTTTACACCGAATCTTCATATTGTTTTAATCAATCCGCTTTTTTACTCACCCCTTGCTTTAGTTTAGATCCGGCATCCAAACCTTATTTCAGTTTTTGGTATCATTTATATGGAAATGGTCAGGGCAGTCTGCATGTAGACGCTTTTGTAGACGGTGAATGGCAAAATGATATAACCACTTCCGTTGCAGGAATCCAAGGCAATACCTGGTTCAAAAAAGCACTGAAATTAAGTACATACGCAGGAAAATCAATTT
>DAIRSC010000268.1:0-3553 GCA_036804585.1 Chitinophagaceae bacterium | reverse complement strand
TTGCCCTGTTATCATTCCGTGATGAACCAGTCACATTTAGTATCCGGTGAAATCTATTATCAGGATAAGTCATACTCACTTAAGTCAGATTGGGGATATTGGGAAAAAAGCTGGGGAAACTCCTTCCCGGAAGATTATTGCTGGATTCATGCGGTTGATCCTAAAAACAAACATGTCAGCCTCCTCTTTTCTATGGCAAAGATCAAATGGATGGGAAAAACATTCAAAAAACATCTCGGAATTGTCAAACTGGGGGAAAGGGAGATAGATCTGCGCCAATTAAAAGGTTTTACACTGGAGATTCTACTTCTTACCAACAATAACCATGTAATCAGAATCGCAAGTAATAAGATTCGTATTGATATTTCAATTACGATCCAACATATGGCCTTACTCAAAGGTCCGGTAAAGGGAAATCTATCCAGAGATATCATACACCATACAGACGCAACCATGGATGTATTTATCAATGAGAATGATATAACCAGTTTGTATCGAATGATCGGTAATTATGAGAACATCAGTTCTGATGGGCAAGGATGAGGAACTTAGTTCTGCTGATTTCTGCTGATGATTGAAAAATGGTTGATAATAAATATTTAATCTGAGTATTAATTTCTTAAATGATGGAAGTAAAATAAAATCATTGATCCATGATTAAGGGCTTGATTTCTTAACCTATGTTCAGTGTTTTAAAGTGTGCAGGCATGAATTTTACATTTCAATAAAATTCACTAAAAATGAAAACAAAACTATTCATCATCTTGCTTACACAACTGATTACAATTCCCATTTTCGCTCAAACGCAGTCCAAGGATTCCAAGTATGCATTGGAAACGGATATTCTTTGGCCATTTTTCCCCGGAGCCACAAGAACTCATTTCACCGTTCGCTTGTGGCAAAAAGGACATTTAAGGGGAGACATTTATGCAGGCATTAACATTGACTTTGCCAGAAATCGGGAAACTGAGGGTCGATTCGCTGACTATAGTTTAGCTACAGGATACAGGCAGTACTTTTGGAAAGGTCTACATGCGGAATTTTCACAAACGACCGGTATCGGAGTTTTACAAAATCATGTAACAACCGGAAAAACCTATAACAGTTTTGATTGGCTAGTCTCAGGATATGTGGGTTATAAATTTGAGTTTGCCAAGAAGAAGTATTACTTACTTCCGCAGTTTGGAATTGCCAGTGTTGTTTACAAATCAAATCCATGGCCCATTTATGAAGATAACACACTGACAAAAGAAGTAGGAGAATCTGCATTCATGTTAGGTTCTCTGAGACTGGGGATCAATTTTTAAACTCTCAATTTATGCCGAAATATGGCAATTTCAGATCAGTCATTTTTCTATTCAGCAGTGTACTGTTGATATGTGCGATGACCGAACCCACTTGTAAAAGAATGGCACCTGAATCAACACATCATCTGCCAATGCAGGCTTACTTGCTTTTTGTCCCTGGCATCCTGAAAATTAGGGATGCCTTGGACATTTGGCTTTCACCCGGCAACGAACTGAGGGGTATCGTATACTTAGACCAATCATTTGATAGGATGAAGGCGATTGATGGCTTTATTTTTAAAAGGCATAAATCAGTAAGCCGACGTGATGGGAGCAGCAACGAAAGTATGAATAATATGAATCGATGTTAATACTGAATCTCGAATTACGGTAACGAAAACCAGGTAATTAAATAGAGAATTCTGCATCAACATCACAAAACCACTAAATCACTGTATGCAAAGATTATTCATAACATGTATGGCATTCATCGTATGTATCGGTGTACATGCTCAAAAAGCCATCTTACTCAGAGGAAAGGTGGTCGATAAAATGACAAATGAGTCACTTGCGGGTGCTAACATATATATATCCGCAAATGAGCGAGGAACAACAACCAATTCGGCAGGTGAATTTGAAATCATTGTAAATGAAAGCACAAGCCGCATAAAAGTGGTCTACATTGGATACAGGGATACCATTATCAACATAACAAGTAGCAATGCCGAATTTATTACCATCAGATTGATACCAACATATAAGAACCTCACTGAAATAGAAATAACAACTAGCCGAGAAAATCCAAAAGAAAAGGTAAATGACATACAGATGGGGGTCGAAAAAATTTCAATGGCTGAAGCAAAACTCTTACCTGCGATATTGGGAGAAGTGGATATATTAAAGATACTACAATTAAAACCTGGTGTAAAATCAGGAGGTGAGGGAACTGCAGGATTTTTTGTCAGAGGAGGCAGCAATGACCAGAATCTAATACTTGTTGAACATGCTCCGGTATATAATCCAAGTCACCTGTTTGGATTTTTCAGCGTATTCAATTCAGATGCCATTAGTAATGTAACGCTCTACAAATCCGGATTCCCGTCTCAATATGGTGGAAGATTATCCTCCGTATTAGATGTCGAGATGAGGAAAGGACAAGCAGATTCGTTAGAATTCAGGGGTGGAATTGGACTTCTAACATCCAGACTGACTGTGAATTTACCCTTGATAAAGAAAAAACTGTCGTTATTGGTATCGGGCAGAAGAACCTATGCTGATTTAATTACCAATATCGTAAATAACTCCAATAAAAACACAAAAGACTACACTCCCATTCCTTCTTATTTTTTTTATGACCTAAACCTCGCAATGGAGTATAACATCAATGAGAAAAATAAGTTGTCACTCAACGGATATTATGGAAAGGATCTCTTCAAATTCAGAGGGGATAACTTTGGATCTAACTTGTTATGGGGAAATCGATCGGCAACACTGGAATGGACACACAAATTCAATAACCGGTTGAATGTATCGACCGCCTATTTCACTTCAGGTTATTTGTACCGGATAAACTCTACTTTCTCTGAAATCAGTTCTAGCATAGGTTCTAGAATTTGGGATCATGGACTTATCAATAACTGGAGCTATCAAATCAATGAAAAACATTCATTGAAATTCGGATTAAGCAGCATATATCATCGATTAACTGTAGGTGAGTTCGGTATATCTTCAGACTTTACCGATATAGCGGGGGGACAAAAAATTGAAGCGGGTGAATTAGGTGCCTATCTCTCCCACAATTGGAAAATAAATAAAAGTTGGGAAATTTTATCGGGACTTAGAAATTCAACATTTATCAATAAGAAGAAAACGTTCAATAATCTTGAACCAAGAATGGCAATGAAGTACAATATGAATACCACAACTTCAATAAAGGCCAGTTATGCGAGAATGTATCAATACTTGCATTTAGTTAGCAGTAGTGCAGCTTCATTACCCACAGATGTTTGGTATCCCAGTGAAGAGGGTATTCAGCCCCAAAGGTCGGATCAGGTCTCGTTGGGGCTACATCATGCATTTGCCCAAAATAAATTCTATACCTACATCGAAGGATATTACAAGTGGATTGGTAATGCCATTGATTTCAGAGATGGTGCACAATTGTTTGCCAATCCGGATTTAAAAAATGAGTTTGTCTATGGAAGGAGCTGGGCATATGGTCTTGAAGCTTTTGTTGAGAAAAATAAGGGAAGAACGACTGTCTGGAT
>DAIRSC010000267.1:0-3571 GCA_036804585.1 Chitinophagaceae bacterium | reverse complement strand
CGGACAGCAGGAGCGAGGATGAAGCAAGAAAGTGTGGATGTGCTTCAAAAAAATACCGATATCACGCATTGGATCATTCATCAACTACTTTGAACCAAACAGGTTTTGGGTCATTCCAGTCGCCATTATAATTGATGGTAATTTCTTCACCGGCTTCGATATCTCTCACCGTTTGAATCATGATCACACCCGCCTCATAATCCTGAAAGTACTCGGCATTGGCTTGATAATGATGATTGTAAACAGGCACCAGACCCATGGCCATACAGCATTGTTCGTTTTCCCATTCGAAAATATAGTGGTATAAGGTGGTTTGATCAAGCAGCAACCGATCGGCGGCTGACATTATCACAACCGGAGAAACTTCGATGCAGGATCCCGCCGGAATAGGGTCGCGGGAAAAAACACCCCATCCTTTTCGTTCAGTGAGGGCTGTAAAAAGGGATTCTGAAATCATGAGCGATGTATTTCGCGCTGTCCAAATAATAGTTGCCCGAGAAGAATTAATAACAAACTCAATACACCTGAAAAAATGGTTTTAAATACAATAATCAGGATATTTTTGAAGCTCCAAATTTGTAATAAGTAATACGAAAAATGATGTACCAAAATTGCCATGGATAGATAAAGCATAAATGAGTTGAAACCCATTTTAAATAAATTGGGTGTGGTGCTCCCCAACTCTTTAATACTTTGCTGAAAAAACAAAGCCAGTAAATAGGGCCGGATAAAACATAATAAAACACAAGCCGCCGCATGCATGCCCGGTGTATTACAAAACATATCCATCACAAGGCCGGTGATAAAACCAAAAAGCATCAATAACCAATGAGGTATATTAACCGGGAGTAAAAGAAGCCCCATTGGATAAATTAAAGGAGTAAATACTGGAATGCCCAAAATGTTTATTGAAGAGCGAATGGCAATATGATTGAGCAGTACGACCTGAATCAGGATCACGACAATAAACGTAAAAATAATTCGAACAGGTAAACTCATGTTATTCGCTTTGGGTTGAATCTTCCAGTAGAATGCGTTCAATCTGGGTTATATCTTCTATGACATAGACATAATGTAATTTTCGGAAATCATGACTTAACCATACTTTGTAAGTAGTTCCGTTTTTTGATCTTTCAGCAGCCCTGCCAATCAGGATGTTTTCCGGAAAAATACCAAAACCGCTGGTGAGCACTGAGTCTTTTTGTTTCACCTTTACACTTTGTGGAATGCCGCTCAGGATTACCAAATTTGGATTGTCACCATCCCAATACAACTTACCCACTGTGCCATCACCTACCATAGCACTCACCACAAATTTGTCTGACAATAAAGAGGCCGCAACACTATAATTTTCACTCACATGGGTGATGCGTCCGACAATACCTTTATCGCAAATGACGGCGAAATTTTTACGAATACCTTGTTTGTAACCGGCATTGAGCGTCAGAAAATTGTATTTCAGGTCTATGCTGTTATTCAAAACTTTACAAGGGATATAACGATAATGTGTCGTTTGTTTCACACTATCCCGAACGGTTGTACTCGTGTAAGAAGTGTCCTTCAGATGATTGGGAATTTGCGGAATCCCCAATTGTTGTTTGAGACGGGCATTTTCACGCACCAAACTGTCATTGACAGCTCTCAGGCTAAAAAAACCAAACAATTGTTGTTTTTGGGTAAACAATGCGCCCGAAATATTTTGTGACGAATTAACCCATGAACTTTGTTGGTAGCGATTGTTCCGTAAAAAAATATTGAGACAGATAATTTCAAGGAGGAGGAAAATGAAGAAGTTGTAGTAACGCTTCAGGATAAATATCAGATTCCTCACTGCAAATTGAATTCAAGGGTTGTGTGAAAAAATTATTGCATCAAAAACGGATATTTGTGCACATGTTTCAAAGCCATTCCGGTGCCGCGAACCACACTACGTAATGGATCATCGGCTACATGTACCGGCAATTTAATTTTGTGGGAAATACGTTTATCTAATCCGCGCAGTAAGGCCCCTCCGCCGGTTAAATACAAACCCCGGCGAAAAATATCTGCAGCAAGTTCAGGTGGTGTTTTTTCAAGGGCTTTTAATACGGCCTCTTCAATTTTGAAAATAGATTTATCCAAGGCATCGGCTATTTCCTGATAACTCACCATAATTTGTTTGGGAATTCCGGTAACTAAATCCCGGCCATTCACGGCGACATCATCGGGCGGATTATCCAATTCCTTCAAGGCGCTACCAACCTGGATTTTTATTTGTTCAGCGCTGCGGTCACCAATCAATAAACTATGATATCGACGCATCGCTTCGATGATATCTGCAGTAAATTCATCACCGGCAATACGAATACTCTCGTCGCACACAATCCCCGACAGGGATATTATGGAAATACCGGTTGTGCCACCACCGATATCAATCACCATATTTCCGGTAGGTTCTTCAACATCAATACCAATCCCCAAAGCGGCAGCCATCGGTTCATGTATCATATACACCTCCTTGGCACCCGCCTGCTCCGCACTATCACGCACAGCACGTTTTTCAACTTCGGTGATCGAAGATGGAATACAAATGACCATACGCCAACTTGGTGCAAACAAAGGCTTTTTGGGGTAAATCAATTTAATCATTTCCCGAATCATCCCTTCGGCGGCATTAAAATCGGCAATCACACCATCTTTTAGGGGGCGAATTGTTTTTAAATTTTCATGCACTTTTCCGTCCATCATCATCGCACGTTTTCCAACGGCAATAATTTTATTGGTGGTTCGGTTAACGGCAACGATAGATGGTTCATCAACCACTACCTGATCATTATGTATGATGAGCGTATTGGCCGTTCCGAGGTCAATCGCAATATCTTGTGTAAAAAAATTAAATAATCCCATGAGTCTGGTGTGAATCCCTGTATAAAACGTAGGCGAAGTTAGAGGCTTTATTTTACAAATGAAAATTCAACAACACACTTTTATACTTTTTTTGGCTTTTGTGGAAAACCTTGTGATAACTGCATTTTCAAGCCCTGTCTTTAAATTTTAAACATCTGGCATTTTTGAGTTTCGGGCATCATTTTTACCGTCCATTTTTTGGCAGCATCATATTCCGATTTTCGTTGGATTCTTAGTTCGGCTGTGCGCTTATATACCGCCAGCCGGAAATATTTACCTCACTATGATGGCCATCAACTAGCTGTCGGCGATATAGCTGCCATCCGGGCTGTGTTGAACCCCCTGCTTGTAATTGTCCTCAAGAACAGGCCTTGTCAGCAAGAAAGTTGTTAAAGGTCGTATTTAGGGGCTGTTATTTATCTCACCGGCGCGCCAAATTCAAGGAAGCGTTCAAGGGATAGTCCCGCACGTGCGGGCAGCCCGTGGATGATGATTCAGAAGTTGAAGATGCCGGTGAGCAGTGAAAATCAAGAAATGAACTACATACTGATTGAAGTGATTTGACAAATTGCCGTGCATTTAAAAAAGCGAAATTCACCCTTGAATCTACTGATATCAACTACTATCACATTAAGTAGGGCTTGCTGATTATCTCATAGGCGCTTCAAATTCAAGGAAGCGTTCG
>DAIRSC010000266.1:0-3578 GCA_036804585.1 Chitinophagaceae bacterium | reverse complement strand
GGAATGGATAGGCGATCGCTGGTTGATTTTTTTGAGGGGCGATCGCTGGTTGTGGGAGATGGATAGGAGAACGCAAGCTGGTTGATTTTTTTGAGTAGCGATCGATGGTAGTGAAGTGGAGAGGAGAAAAAAAGATTGTTGATATTCCGGCTTTACATGCTTATTGCTCGGTGAACGAACAAATGTTTTTTGAGTTTGAAAAAGCACAACTTCCGGAAGAAATGGGCGAACCGCAAGCTGGTATGGAATTAAACATGATGGATCAGGACGGAAATCATTTACCGGTTGTGATTACTGAGGTGAGAGAATCAACGATTGTTTTGGATGGCAATCATCCTTTAGCCGGTAAAGACCTCACCTTTGAAATTGAATTGGTAGAGATCAATGCTTAAATCAACCTATATGTTCCGGTATCTGATTTTAAGTTTGATCACGATATGTATAGTGGCCTGTCAGAATGATGGCAAACCCGGGGGTAGTGGCAACGCACCTTACGACTTAAAACTTCAGTTAAAAACAGGCGATCATTTTCGATATGAAATGAGCACGATCCAGCGAATGAATCAAACGCTCATGGGTAAAAAAATGAATATCGATCAGGAAATGTTGTTTGTGTTTGACTATGATGTGTTAAAGTCCAATGGACAATCCACCGACATGCAGGTTACCTATCATCGTATTCGAATGAAACAAAAATCAGATGCCGGAATAGTTGAATTAGATACCGATTCGGCTGAAATAAGGAATCCGGTTTATAAAGACCTGTTGAAGTTGAAAGGAAAATCTTTTCAACTCACTTTAAATTCAATAGGCGAGATCACGAAATTAAGTGGAATGGAATTTCTGGGTGGGAATTCCATGTCGGATAGTTCGCTCAAAAGTATGCTGGAAATGAGTTTTAAATTATACCCCGATCATCCCGTAAAACCGGGCGACCAGTGGAACATTCAAATGACCAACGACTTAGGAGGTGTGATGAAAATGAAACTCAACAATACTTATGAATTGATTCGGGTTGAAAAAGAATTGGCAGAAATCAAATGCCAGTCAAGCATCAGCTCAGAGAAAGGCAATACCCAACAAATGGAAATGGAATTATCGGGCACCCAAGATGGAACCATGCAAATGGAGTTAGCTACCGGTATGGTGCGAACACTCAAAATGAAACAAAAAATGAGTGGTCGACTGAAAGCCAGTAATATGGATATTCCTATGGAAATTGAAAGCGACGTGGCGCTGACAGGCAGTAAACGATAAACGGATTTTCAATCCTGTGCAGAGAGTGAGAATTTTCGAATTCACAATCTTTAATTCTCGTTTTAACCCAAATCCTTTAATGCCATGAGGTGTTCCTGTTTAATCCCTCTTTCGGTTTGAATTAAAGTGGCACATTCCGTTTGAGGATCATGTTCGAAAAAGAGTGCCCAATTTTCCTGAACAGCCTTGTTCAATAAAATTTCTTTTTCCTTCAGCGTTTCCAATGGTTTCATGTCGTAGGCCATCACCCAGGGCATGGAAATATGAGCGACAGATGGAATTAAATCTGCACAAAACAGCAGTTTATGTTTTTCCAGGCTGATTAAAGGTAACATCATGGATTCGGTATGCCCCTGTACTAGTTGAATTTCGAACCCGGGCATAAAAATATATCCGCTTTGCGCATTTAATAATTTGAGTTGTCCGCTTTCCTGAATGGGTAAAATATTCTCTTTCAGGAAGGATGCTTTTTCACGGGCATTTGGCTGAATAGCAGCGGCCCAATGTGCTTCATGACTCCAATATGTGGCATTTCTAAATGTTGGAACAAGTTGCTCACCCGAACGTTGAATAGCACCTCCACAATGATCGAAATGCAGATGGGTTAGAAAAACATCTGTAATATCATCGCTAGTAAACCCATTTTGTTCTAATGAAGTTCGCAAAGAATAAGGCCCATGGGGTTGAAAGAATCCAAAGAATTTTTCATCCTGTTTATTGCCCATTCCGGTATCAATCAAAATCAAGCGATTTCCTTCTTCAATCAACAAACATCGCATGGCCCAGGAGCACATATTATTTTCATCAGCCGGGTTCACTTTATTCCACATCGATTTTGGCACAACACCATGCATGGCACCGCCATCTAATTTAAACATTCCGCTGTGTATCGTATATAATTTCATTGTCGTAAATATGGACAAAAATAAACCGAAAATAATCGTTTCACCAATCTGTTACAAAATCTGCAGATTGATTTTATAACAATTCAAATGAAAAAAAGCCTAAAGAAGATTTCGCTGTTTGAAATCTTTAATTTTTTAAGGTTGTCAATGGTGCAATACCTGAGTATGCCTTTTGCGCATTAAAAACAGGATGAGCAAACCAAGGGCAAAATAAACACTCAAGGCCAATGCAGAGAGGCGCATACTACCTAACAAATCAGCAATCAAACCAAAACTAGCGGTACCAATCACGATGCCTAATTTTTCGCATACATCATAAAAACTAAAGTAAGAAGCAGTATCAGGTGTATCGGGCAGAAATTTAGAATAAGTAGAGCGGGATAAAGATTGAATACCTCCCATCACCATACCCACCGCAAATGCCAGCACATAAAATTGATTGACCGTATTTACAACATAAGCCGATATACAAATGCCAATCCAGATAATGACCAATAAGGACAAGGAAAACAAGTTCCCCTTTTTATCTGAAATTTTCGCAAACAATCTTGCTCCGGCAATAGCCACCAATTGAATAATCAATACAACCAGCAATAATTGCACAGGTTCCATCTTCAATTCATCTCCTGCAAAATAGGTAGCCATATACATAACAGTTTGCACACCCATATTAAAGAAAAAAAATGCAGCGAGGTATAATCTGAGTACGGGTAATGATTGAAGTTCATGCCAAACCTTTTTGAGTTCCTGAAAACCTTTCATGAGTATATGACCATCATAGTCATTCCGATGCCTCGGCACCTCTTTTAAGACCCTGAAAGGAATTTGCGCAAATCCAATCCACCATACACCCACCAATAAAAATGAAACCCGTTCAGGAATGTGCAAATCAGCTCGAATCCAAGCATATCTTGCTGTTAAAAACATCAAAGCCAGACATACAATCATCAAAATCACACTTCCGATATAACCCATGGCAAAACCTTTGGCGCTTACCGTATCCTGTTCGTTTTTATTCGCAATTTCAGGTAAAAAAGCATTATAAAATACGATACTACCACAGTATCCAATGGATGCTAAAATGGAACAAGCCAAGCCGTAAAATACATTTGCACCATCGGCATTTTTCACGAAAAAAAACATACCCATACAAGACAATGCACCCAGGTAGCAGAAAAATTTCATGAAGCCCTTTTTATTCCCCTGATAGTCGGCAATGGAAGACAAAACAGGAGATAAAAATGCAATGAGTAAAAAGGAAAAGGAAATAGAAAATGAGGCGACTACGCTTTTTTGAAATGAATGACCAAATATTTCTACTTGATCTACGATTTGGGAAAAGTAGGACGGAAAAAATGCGGATGTGATAATGAGGGAATACGCGGAATTGGCACAATCATAAAAAGTCAATGAATT
>DAIRSC010000265.1:0-3588 GCA_036804585.1 Chitinophagaceae bacterium | reverse complement strand
TTTTCACTTCTCATATGCATCTTCAAATTCCACGTCATCGTCCAAGGGCTGTACCACAATACTATCCCTCGAACGCTTCCTTGAATGTGAAGCGCCTATGAGATAATCAGCTAGCCCTGCTTAAAAATTCAAGAAGCCTTGAACTTTTTTGCCAAATGACTTTTGCAATGCGCTCGAATCATGGACGAAGGAGAATGACGAAATCATTCGCATCAAGGGTGAACCAAATACTGCCGAAGACATAGCTATTCAGTCGGAACAAGAAGAAATTCAGGAAGCAACTCAAGCACTTAAAAAGACAGAAGAGAAGTCTTTAGCAGAGATTCGGAAAAAAGAAGCCGAGTTGGCAAAAACCAAAGAAGAAGCCCGAAAAAAGATTCAGGAAGCCGCAGACAACCTCAAGAAAACCCTGCATGATACCATGCATAACAAGCTATAAACCCTTGTATCACTTAACAATTTCATAATCCCTGATTGGTTGCATGCGCTAATACCCTGACTACCTTTGTAAAAATTTCCAAATGGAAAAGAAGTTAGGCAGAGTATTGGTTGTTGATGATGAAAAAGATATTCTGCAAATTGTAAAATACAATTTAGAGCTTCACGGTTATGAAGTTGAAACAGCAGAGAATGGTGTGGATGCTATCGAAAAAAATAAGTCATTTAAACCTGAATTAATTTTACTCGATATCATGATGCCGCACAAGGATGGCATTCAAACCTGCATCGAAATCAGAGCGAATCCTTTATTTGATGATACCCTCATCATTTTTTTAACTGCGCTTTCGGATGAGAAATCTGAAATACGCGGACTTGAAATTGGCGCCGACGATTATATCGCCAAACCCATTAAGCCTAAATTATTAGTATCCCGTGTACACTCCGCCTTCCGCAGAATCAACCGGGAGGATAACCATGTCATGATTTTCCCAAATTTGGAAATTAATCGGGAGAAATTTATGGTACGTCATCAGGGACAAGAAGTGGCATTGCCCCGTAAAGAATTTGAATTATTTGCCTTACTCGCATCTAAACCGGGAAGGGTATTTCTTCGCAATGAAATTTTGGAGAAAGTCTGGGGGAATGATGTCATTGTAGGCGATCGCACCATTGATGTGCATGTTCGAAAAATCCGACAAAAACTCAATGCTGATTATATCCATACTGTGAAAGGGGTAGGTTATAAATTTGAAGCATAGTCATTTCGACTTATCTTTATTCCTTGTTTCAGAAAAAGAATATCTCAACCACCGAGTTATCTGTCTATACCGGATTAATCATTTCCGGCTTGATGGGGCTGACTGTTTTTTTACTCAGCACTTCCTTGAAAACTGCCGGTATTGTATTTTTGGTAGGAAGTGTCCTTTCATCTTATATTATTTATCAGGTATTGGATCGATTTCTATATCGAAAAATTAAACTCATCTATAAATTCATCTCGCAAACGAAAGCCACTCAACGCGAGGAGTTCTATGCCAGTGAAATTCTTCCTCAAAAAACTATTATACAGGTTCAGCAGGATGTTGAACAATGGGCACACGATCGTAAGGGTGAATTGGAACGTTTACAAAGCAATGAAGCTTTCCGGAAAGAATTTTTAATGAACCTAGCGCATGAATTAAAAACACCCATCTTCTCCGCACAAGGTTATATTGAAACGCTGTTGGATGGAGCCATCAATGATGAAAAACAACGCATGGTGTTTTTGGAAAACAGTTCCCGAAGCATTGATCGACTGGCAGCTTTGGTGGATGATTTAGATGTGATTTCAAAATTGGAATCTAATCGCATCCCCATCGATCCGGAAAATTTTGTGATACAGGATTTAATCCGTGAAACGTTTGCAGAACTTCAACAACAAGCTGAAAACAAAGGTATTCATTTACTGATCAAGAAAGGATGTGAATCGGCTGTGGAAGTTTCGGCTGACCGGATGAAAATCAAACAGGTCCTGGTCAATTTGGTGGAAAATTCGATTAAGTACGGCAAACTTTCCGGAGAAAGCAATGCAGGCGTTTATATCGTTGACGGAAGAACGGTGTTGGTAGAAATAACTGATAATGGAATTGGTATAGCAGAGGATCAGGTTGCGAGAGTGTTTGAGCGGTTTTTCCGCACGGACAGCGCCAGGTCAAGGAGTCAGGGCGGAACCGGTCTTGGGTTGGCCATCGTAAAACACATTGTTGAAGCGCACGGACATTCAGTCACCTGCCGCAGCACGGTTGATGTCGGATCCAGCTTTGGCTTTACATTGGACCGACCTTAAAAACTCACTTTGGTATATCGCAGACTTTTCAACGAAGGATCCAATTCAAAAGCCCGGTTAAAAAGTTGCTCTGCCTTGGAAGTATTTCCGGCCTTATAATAGGTCATCCCCTTGGTATAAAAAACTATGGCATCATCGGGGTTGGCCTCCAATACCTCATCTAAAAATTCCCGACTCTTTCCAAAATCCTCTTTCTTCATATAGGTTTCAGCAATAGAAAGGTTGATATCTTTATCGTAAGGTGCGTACTCTTTGGCTTTCATATAAAATGCAATCGCATTATCATAATCCTTCATTTCAAAATAGGTCAATGCCCAGTTATCGTAAAAAATTTTGGATTTAAAATATCCTTTGTTTTCTGCCAGTTGATACAATTCAATCGCACGGTTATAGTTATTGGCATCATGGCAACTATTGGCTGTTTCAAATATTTTCGCAGGATTTTCCGGATCCAATACCAAGGCTTTTTCGTAAAAAATCATGGCGTCCTGATAGTTGTTCATTTGCTGATAACAATAAGCAATTTTGAAAGGAATATCCTTGTCCTCGGGCAACAATTTTTCAGCCTCCTCATATTGTTTCACTGCTTTTGGAAAGTGATGAACTTCATAATATGTACGACCAATCATTTTTAAAATTTCACCATTTTCTGGTTTCATTTTTATCACTTTATCCGCATACTCCACCCCTTTCATTTTTTTTGTACTCATGCTGTACATCTCTGCCAAACGGGCCAGGTAAATCAATTCTCCCCCCTCCTTTTCAACCATTTCTTCATAAAGAGGAATTGCTTCAAAAAAGACGTGACGTAAGTATTGAATTTCGGCCATAGCTTTTTTATAGGTCCAATTATCCGGTTCTTGCGCCAAGGCTTTCGACAGTAAGCGCCAGGCTTCGGTATAATTATCCTTGTTTTTATAGGTCATGGCACTGGTATAATTTTCTTCAGGTGTCAATACCGGTGGAGGGTTTTTTTGAGCATAAACACTTTGCAATGTGCAAAACGTTAGCAAAAAGAGTAGTTTTTTCATTTCATCTGTTTAAATGTTGACAGACCATTTAGCCACCTAACCTATTGACAAAATCAAGTAATGTGCCAATTCATATTAAGGGATGTATCAAAGATAAACTGTTTAAAGGATAACTGCAGGGCCTAACCGACCAATCTGTAAATGGAGAAGACGAAATTTTACTTCTCCAAAGCCTTCACACTGCGGAAGAGTCGTTTCCAGCGGATGCCATGTTTTCCATAACTCATCCAGATAAACCAGTCCTTCCCAACAATATGATCTTCCGGTACAAAACCCCAAAACCGGGAATCG
>DAIRSC010000264.1:0-3590 GCA_036804585.1 Chitinophagaceae bacterium | reverse complement strand
ACGATGACGCCAAAGTTGAAGATGCCGGTGAGAAGTAAAAATCAAGAAATGAATCGCAAGCTTATTGAAGTGATTTAACAAATTACCGTTCATTTAAAAAAGCGAAATTCACCCTCGAATGTGTTGATATCAACAACTTTCACATTAAACAACAGCCCCTGCTTAGTTATAGAATGTTGTCACTCAGGAAATAAATCAGGTATACATGAATTGTGCTGGAAAAAGACCGGGTAATATCTGATAAAAGCGCCCCTTTTTCTCAGATTTCTGGTGGATGGTACTGGATTCGAACCAGCGACCTCTACGATGTCAACGTAGCGCTCTAACCAACTGAGCTAACCTTCCAAATACAATGAAACCGCTGTAAATAAACTGGCAAAGATTGAAAGAATCAGGTTGTTTCAAATTTCTTCATTCAGTTCATTTTTTAAATGACTTTTTATCTACAAGGATAAATCACAACAGAAAAAATTTAAAAGGTTTGAACTTTTACCAATTGACTTTTTCAACGATCTATATTCGCAAATGTAATTCAAACAAATTTGCTTAACAATACAGACCACGAATTATTTCTGAAAAACGGTCATAGATTAAAATTTCCCTTTAGTCACACAATTACAAAGCCTTTACCGGGAAATCATATTGTTGAAAACGTGTTTTTTTTCGCATAAAATAATCGACAATCAAACTACCCTGATAAATGCCGCTTTGGGTATCCTGAACGGTCCATTTTCGCACCTCTTTTCTTTTTCGCCACCATAAACCAATGGTCATAAAAAAATGCCAGTGAGCACGGATAATGGCGCCTACTTCTTTAAAATCTCCTTTTAACAGGGAACGCATTCCACTCACCCCATCCAACAATAAACGAAAAGGCAGTAGCCACCATAATTTTGAGGCTGGCAAATTTTTTAATAAAAGAATCAGGCTGTTTCGGTAATTGTAAAATATTTTGGCCGGACTGCCATAACTAATCACACTGCCTCCAATGTGGTAAACGGTACTTGCACCACAATAACCAATTCGGTATCCGGCATTTTTGAAGCGCCAACATAAATCGACCTCTTCCATATGGGCATAAAGGTCTTTGTCTAATCCACCCAGGCGATGATAAAGTTCGGCCCGAACAAACATACAACCACCTCCGGCCCAGAAAGTTTCTATCGAATCATCATATTGATGTTCATCTTTTTCTAAAGTAAAAAAAATCCTGCCGCGGCAAAACAAATATCCCCATTGATCAATAAATCCTCCGCCGGCTCCTGCATATTCAAACATACTTTTTTCTCGGTAGTACTTGATTTTTGGTTGAATGGCTCCCAAATCTTCATGTGCTTCCATCTTTTCATGCAAGGGTTTAAACCACCCTTGGGTAATTTCAAAATCGGCACTTAATAAAACGTAATACTTCGCCTGAATTTGTTGTAATCCTAAATAATAGCCATTGGCAAATCCTTTATTGATATCTATGCTAACAAGATGTACATCCGGAAAATGTTTTTTTACATAGGCAGCTGTATCATCGGTCGAAGCATTGTCAACCAATACAACATCGTAAAATCCTTTTGCTTCTTCGAGTAATTGAGGGAAAAAATCATGATGCAGGCTTTTACCGTTGTAACTTAATACAACAACAGCAGTATCATGCCGGCTCTGTACCATGTCGGGTCCGACTAATTGTATTTAGGCGATGTCGTGGTACTTTCTGGAACAGCAATCTTTTCAGTGCTTTTGTAGCTTCGGGTCCATAAGCCGTAATTACAACCTATTGCAAAAAGCAAGAAACCGAATAAGCCCAAATGAAATAAAAATTTGGATTTGGATGGTTTGCTGTTTTCGATATCAACCGGGTTGTCGATGAATTCTGATTGGTGGTCCATAAGGATTACTTAAAGTTGAGCAAAAATAGGTTGTTTGAATGCTATATACAAATTTTAATCATGTATTTTTTTAACTTTTGGCGGATGGTCAAATTCGTTTTGCTAAAATGCGCCTTTCTTTATTTTATTTCAAAATTCAAAATCTCCTGATTACTTAAAAAAGCTTTGTAGCGGTCGCCAATCTGAATGGGACCGACTCCTTTTGGTGTGCCTGTGAAAATGATATCACCCGTTTGAATGGTAAAAAACTGACTGATATAGTGGATGATCTGATTGGCCTGGTAAATCATCAGGGATGTATCACACTCCTGAACGATTTTTTCATTCTTTTCCAGTCGAAAATGATAGGAAAGATTTTTTTCTGTTTCAGCAATATCTTGCCATGGACCAATCACTGCCGAATGATCAAAAGCTTTGGCAATTTCCCAAGGGAGGCCTTTCGATTTTTGATGTTCCTGCAAATCCCGAGCAGTAAAGTCAATACCCAAGGTGATTTGATCGTAATATTTTGAAGCAAATTTTTCATAAATGTTGCGCCCGTTTTTGCAAACTTTTAAAACCAATTCGCATTCGTAATGAATATCCTTTGAAAAATCGGGATAATAAAAGGGTTTATTGTCCATGAGTAAAGCTGTTGGAGGCTTCATGAAAATTACCGGCGCCCCCGGCGTTTCATTCTTTAATTCTTCGATATGTGCGGCGTAATTCCGACCGATGCAAAATATTTTCATGATGTTGGATGATCTTGGTGCGTATGATATTTGATATGATTAAAAAGGTTCATCGTACGAGATAAACCGATGCTTGCAAAACTTTCAATGATTTTTACACTAGCTTCTACTTTCACATTAACGAGAGGGATTTCTTCATCCTTCCATCTACCCAGGACAAATTCAGCTTGTCGACCTTTTGGAAATTGATTGCCAATACCGAATCGTAATTTGGCATATTCGGTGGTTCCGATACTTTCCTGTATACTCTTTAAACCATTATGCCCGCCATCACTGCCTCCTGAGCGGATTTTTAGGGTATCTAATGCAAAGGCCAGATCATCATGTATAGTCAGGGTATTTTCTACCGGAATATGTTCTTTATCCATCCAATATTTGACCGCTCGGCCACTCAGGTTCATGTAAGTAGTAGGCTTGATTAAAATGAGTGTCCGACCTTTAAATTTACAAACGGCCTTATCTGCCAATCGATCACTTTCAAATAATAATCCATGTTTTACGGCAAACACATCCAGCACATCAAAACCAATATTATGCCGGGTTTCTGCGTATTCGAAACCAATATTTCCCAGTCCGGTTATGAGGTATTTCATTACAAATTGTTGACAAAAGTAAGTGGTATACACCTGATAAAGTATATGTATCTCGAGATAATTTGAATCTACATGTTCACCCCATAACAACGTTTAAATTTTTGCAAGGGCCTATTGATCGCATTCATCCTTGTTTGGAACCATTGTTCAAATAATTGAACTAAAACATTGAATTAGCGATTACATTTAACCGACAATTTGAACATGGAGCATATTTTAAATACCAAAGATATCCGTAAATCCTATGGTACTGTAAAGGCCTTGAAAGGGGTGAGTATTCAAGTGCCAAAAGGCAGTGTTTACGGAATTTTAGGTCCGAATGGAAGTGGAAAAACCACTATGTTAGGCATTCTCTTGGATGTATTACTGGCAGATGGCGTGCAATA
>DAIRSC010000263.1:0-3599 GCA_036804585.1 Chitinophagaceae bacterium | reverse complement strand
GCAAGCCCTACTTAAAAATTCAAAAAGCCTTGAACTTTTTTGCCAAATGACTTTTAAAACAGTCCGTTAACATGCGAAAAGTTATGACTTGCATTTCTGGTCCTGATTTCAGCCAGGCACCATACACCACGGAAAGCAGGAGGGGTCTATAAAAACAAAATCCCGATGATGTTCCTCGATTTAATAATCATATAGCCTTCGCACCGCATTCACGCGGATACCTGAATAGACCTGCAAACTGTTAAATGCGGGTACATATTTGGTGCTGGTGTTTTGGTAACGATAGGCAAAACCCATATCAAAAAAGATATTATACCGCAACTCATAAGATAGATTTAGGTTGGTATAAAAAGTTTCAGTTGGATAACCATTGAACAAACCAATTCCATATTCATCGTTACGCGCCTTATAGGATTTAAAAATATCTCCCCCAAAAGCCCTTTTGGCTGAAGTATCGCGCCCCTGCCGATTGATAAAGCTACGCCAACTCAGATGTACATTACGCATCGGTTTGTAGTTGACAATAAAATTGGCTTCCAAAAAATTAGCTCCATAAGGATGCGCCAAAGGTTGATTGTAATGGGTATAATTCGAAACTGAATCGCGCGAGTAGGTGAATGGTC
Organism: Chitinophagaceae bacterium; assembly: GCA_036804585.1. Classification (GTDB taxonomy): domain Bacteria; phylum Bacteroidota; class Bacteroidia; order Chitinophagales; family Chitinophagaceae; genus OLB11. Next base: position 2,976 of record DAIRSC010000263.1, on the reverse strand, counting down.
GAACCATATTTACTTCACCCTGAATGAGGAGGTTTTTGATATTCAATAAATCGGCTACTTTAAACCCAAGTTGAATACCATACTTATTGGCCCACCATCCGTTGCGCGCCATAATTTCGCTGAACTTAAATTCATCGAGTAATACCTGACCATATAAAACAGTTTTGATTTTGGTATTGATTTTAAAGCCCATACCGAGCATGGCGTTATCCGGACTACCCGCGTTTTGCTCAACACTGCGATACAGGATAATCGGATTCATATACCTAAAATCGAAATGATCCTGACGTCCAAAAACAACCCCTTCAAACAAACTTACATTTAACCATTTGGTGACATTGGCCGAGAGATAATGCATAGCGGCATATTTACGCGGCAATAGTTTGTCACCACCCCGACTGTATTGCGGTGTTAGTTCCATCCACAAATTTTGATAATTAAATTTCCAGAATTTGGTATTGATTTTCATGAACAAATAATTGGCCCCCATATCGTTCAGAAAAAGACTTCGATAACCATCACCCAAATGAAAACGATCCTGACCAAAAGCCACATTCACTTTATTTTTAATCAGTTCCGCATCGAGGTAACCGGCTGCGTACAAATAATCTTGCGCCAATCCGGGTTTATCGACCTTAAAATCTTTGTAGTATCCCATACCGGGAACTGCACTGCGTTCCCTGACTCTTTGTTGATGATGCCAAGGACCGCGTTCCTGATTATCAGTAAATGTAGAATACACGCCAATACGTTTGTTCAAATTTGCACGAAGCTCAATGCCTTTGGAGTTGAGAAACAAATTTTGTCTGGTATTATTGGTTTCCACCATTTGCTGATAATTGAAGATGGGATTGATTACCAAATCAGCTTGATCGACATGTACATTGATCATATCTGATTTTTTTTGATAGAGCCGGTTTAAAATAGGATACCTTGAATCTTCGGCTCCTTCACCGTTGGCAGCCCACTCGCCGTTTTTAGAAATGATGCGCATAATCTCCTCTTTTTCACGAGGAGAGATGGTGCGGTGTTTTTGCAAATACTGCTGCAGAAACTGAACCACCTCTTTGCGACTCATGGATTGCAGAGAGGTATATAGAGAGTCGGACAAACGTCCATTGAGTACATCCAAACGCTCAATAAGAAATTGATCATCGGCCAGATGTTTCATGTAGGCAGATTGAGCGTCTACAGTCTGGTAAAAGCCCAATGCAAATACGATGGCAAAAAGATTTTTCATATACTTACAAATAGAGGGGTTAAAGATAATTCAAAATAATGAGGGGATAAACCCTAATTGAACAACGGATGCCCGAAACAAGTAAAATGCCTTGGGGTTAAAGTTGTTCAGTTTTGTTGCGGCCCTATATTTGTAAAAAGCAAAATCAAATGGATTTAGTGATCAAAAACGTAGATGTCGTGAATGAAGGAGAAATTCAACGCCAGGATGTTTATATAAAAAACGGGCGTTTTGAGAAATTGGCTCAGCAAATCGACACTCCTGCGTCGGTACGTGAAATTGACGGAGAAGGGTTGACGCTCATTCCCGGATTGATTGATGATCAGGTTCATTTTCGCGAACCAGGCTTAACGCATAAAGCTTGTATTGCCACGGAATCGCGGGCTGCGGTGGCGGGCGGTGTAACCAGTTTTATGGATATGCCGAATGTGCAGCCTGCTAGTTTAAACATGGAACTATTGGAGGAAAGATATACAATTGCATCGCGCAACTCTCCGGCAAACTATAGTTTTTATTTGGGTGTTTCCAATGATAACGCAGAAGAGGCATTGGCTGTGAACCAGCACAAGCAAGCCGTGTGCGGTTTAAAAATATTTATGGGCTCCAGTACCGGAAATATGTTGGTCGACAATATTATTACCCTGGAAAAAATATTTGCCGAGAGTGAGGTGCTCATAGCAACCCATTGCGAGCAAGAGCATATTATTCATCAAAACAGGGCCCGATTAAAAGCCGAAGGAGTTGCCATGAATCATGCCCGCATTCATCCCATTATTCGGGATGTGGATGCCTGTTATGAATCGTCAGTATCGGCGATGCAATTGGCGAAAAAATTTAATACCCGTTTGCATATTTTACATATTACCACTGAAAAGGAATTACAGCTCTTCACGAATATGTTTCCTCTGAATGAAAAACGAATCACATCAGAGGTATGCGCTCATCATCTGCATTATACTGCTGATGATTATGAACAATATGGCAACCTGATACAGTGCAATCCTGCCATTAAAGCGCCCGAACACAGAGAAGCCCTTTGGAAGGCTTTATTGGACGACCGAATCGATATTATTGCCACCGACCATGCACCACATACCTGGGAAGAAAAACAAAAGCCTTATGGAGAAGCACCTTCCGGTTTACCATTGGTACAACATAGTTTGCTGATGTTGTTACAAGCCCGGCGCGAAGGTCGAATTTCAATGGAGAAAATTGTTGAAAAAGCCTGTCATGCTCCTGCGCAGTGTTTTCAAATTCGCGAAAGAGGTTATATCCGCGAAGGATACCATGCCGATTTTGTTTTGCTGGATCTCAAAGGAGAAACAACTGTGAATAAAGATCAGTTGTACTATCGATGTGGCTGGAGTCCTTTGGAAGGAAAAACCTTACCCGGTCGAATACATACTACATATGTAAATGGCCAATGCGTTTATGCCTTGGGGAGCATAATAGAAGGGGTTTGCGGACAAAGACTTCTTTTTGACCGCCCCTAAACAAAACGACGTTTAGGATGTTTTGAGTTAGGCCTGTTTATTTGTTACCGGCAATTTGAAAACAGTTAATCCCCTTTACAAACTGAGACCGTTGCAAAACGATCAAAAATAATTGGCTAAGTCATTTGGCTTCTAACTTCTGCATTACTTTGAATTTTTTACGACATCATAATCAACAAGATTACTCCATACTTAGGGCTTTCTGATTAACGTGAAAATAGTTGATTCCAGTACATGATGGAG
>DAIRSC010000262.1:0-3608 GCA_036804585.1 Chitinophagaceae bacterium | reverse complement strand
CATGTAAACGATCCATTTTATATTACCTCGTCGGTTAAGTGACCGCCGGTTATCCACGCATCACATGTACGTAAACCAGCACATTTAAAATCAAACAATTCACAGTATCCTAAATCTGCTAAGTTAACAATTTTACTAGCTTCAAATGTTGGATTAATAACATTATCTTTATTCATCATATGTTCTTCTTCCTCTAGAATTAAACTAGGTTTAACTAGTTCGTCAATAACTTCTTTAGGTTGACCATTGTCATACTTAACAAAAAAGTGTAATGATGTTAATGATATAATCGGTAATAAACCCCCTTCTAAAAACGCTAACCATCTTTTCATCGCGATAACATCTGTTGAATCACTACCAATTGAATCCCATAGTGGTGCGGTTAATTCAACCCACGCCTTAAACAATTCACCGGTAGCGTCAATTTCTTTATATGAAAAGAATATATTCCCAATCATCTGAATCACAGTTATGATTGCGAACATTGCCCAGACTCCTCCTTTAATCTTATTTGTCGCAGCAACCAATGCGGTCATCGCACCAACCTCAATAGCAATTGATAAATAAATTGCCCAACTAATTGGGTTAGCAATATTATACCACGCAACAACGTGGGAAATAGATATTCCAGCGACCAATATAATCGGTGCTAAAAACATCGTCCTATTTGGATTAGCTTTAATCCATTTTACAATACCTTCAAACATATTACTTATTCAATTTTTCAATTTCTTTATCAATTTCAGATTGACGATTAACATCCAACATTTTTCTATCTGTAGATTGTATCATTCTTTTTTCAGCTTTAAGACCCTCAATGGTTAAATCATTTTTATGCACCATATTAACTTCCATTGAGTCAATTTTACTAGATAACGTATCAACACGTTTATTCAATTGTTTTGTTGGATTTCCGCAAGTATTTACGAAAATAATCAACATTAACCCTAACATTAACTTCTTGTAATGTTTTTCAAAAAATTCATTAATTTTTCCCATGATTATAAATATATTAAAAACAAAAAAGAGAATGACCGCGAGGAAGAATAAGGGCGCAAGGCCTTAAGAACCGCCTGGCAAAAGGAAAAATTAACAGCGGCCATAGAAGAAGAAACAGACGATATTCCCGAACCCATCTTTAAACAGGCCATGGAATCGATTTCCAACGAAACAGGGGTGATCAGCGAATCGCTGGCTTTGGTATTGGCCAAGCAAGGGAAAATCGATAAGGCCATTGAAATGTACCGCAAATTAAGTTTGCGAAATCCCGAAAAAAGCGCTTACTTTGCCGCTCTTATTCAAAATTTACGGATCAAACAATAGTATTTATATGGTGAGTTTATTTATCATTCTGATTGTATTAACCTGTGCGGTTTTAGCATTTTTTGTCCTGATTCAAAATCCTAAGGGTGGCGGTTTGGCCGGATCTTTTGGCGGTTTAGGGAATCAGATGATGGGCGCAAAACAAAGTACAGACGTGGTGGAAAAGGGTACATGGTATGCTTCAGCAGCCTTGTTGATTTTGATTTTAGCCTCATTTGTGTTGGCTCCGAAAGTGAATAACTCGGCTTCTGAAAAAACCCGTTCTGAAAAGGTGAATACCCCGGTTCCTACTCAACAAGTTCCGGCTTCTGCTCCTGCTCAAGCGCCGGCAAATGCACAACCCTCAGCAGCACCTGCCCCTGCAAGTGCTCCTGCTACTCCGCCTCCTGCAAATCCATAATTAAAGAACGCTCTCTGCGGTGCCTTAAGAAGCTCGTGGTTGACTGTTTCAAAAATACAGAACACTCCTTGGGGGTGTTTTTTTATGAAGAGTCAGCGGATTCTGCGTAAGAATATTGTAGACATAGAATTTCTAGCAGCAATGCACGTAGCTACCGCAAACAAAGCAATTTGGCTGAAATTTACGTTCATGGCAGGAGATATTATTAATAGCCCCGATAGGAGCCAAGTGCCGTGCACAGGCGGATAGCGGGAGGGAGGAATAAAAGAAAGATGGGGCATCTGCTCCCCCCTCAAAAAATCATTCATTGAATGTGACTTGGACAACAATATGAGTCAGAAATTTGACGAAAAAGGTCGCCTTGAAGTGGAATTTTGCTGCTGAAAAAAACAGGTTAACTTTGCCGACACAAAACAAGGATTTGATACATTATAAAAACAGCGAAGAAATTGAGCTGATTCGAAAAGCGAATTTGTTGGTTTCAGCCACATTGGCCTATGTAGCCACATTAATTAAACCCGGCATATCGACGCTTTATATGGATCAGCAAGCGGAAACATTTATTCGTGATCATGGCGGGGTACCGGCATTTAAAGGATATAAAGGATTTCCGGCGACCTGCTGTATCAGTGTGAATGAAGAAGTGGTGCATGGTATACCGATGGACGATGAATTGCAGGAGGGTGATGTGGTGAGTGTAGATGTGGGGGTTGTATTAAATAGTTATGTGGGCGATAGTGCATATACTTTTGCGTTAGGGCAAATTGATGAATCCATTGCTAAATTGCTTCGGGTCACCAAAGAATCTTTGTACAAAGGGATAGAAAAAGCCGTGGTTGGAAACAGGTTGGGAGATATATCCTGGGCAGTACAAGAATATACTGAAATAAAAAACGGATATGGGGTGGTACGTGAATTGACTGGTCATGGTGTTGGAAAACGATTACACGAAGAGCCTGAAGTGCCCAATTATGGCCGTCGTGGGAATGGCTTAAAACTACAGGAAGGTTTGGTGATCGCTATTGAACCGATGATTAACCTTGGGCGTAAAGATGTGTTTTGTGCCGATGATGAGTGGACGATTGTTACAACAGACGGAAAACCTTCAGCTCATTTTGAACATTCTATTGCAGTCCGTAAACAACAAGCCGATATTTTATCCAGTTTTGTGGAAATCGAAAAAAATGAAAAATCCAATCCGCATTTATTTTATGCGCACGAAGAGGCTGTCATTTCCTGATCCTAACCTTTACGGAGACGAGACATCATCAAAGAATCGAGGAATTCGGTTTCATTGTAATACTGGCCTTTGAGTAAACCTTCTTCTTGAAAATGATTTTTTTGTAGGAGCTTTAAAGAAGGCAGATTTTCGGTAGATAGCGTTGCTTCGATGCGATGAAGGCCCATTTGTTCGAAGCCAAATTGAAGAATCGGTGGAATCGCTTCGGACATATATCTTTGGTGACGATCAGATAAATCGTAAATACCATATCCTATTTCTGCGCGAGGATGTCTGGTAAACCAATCATGAAAACCGCATGCACCAATCACGTTTAAAGAGCTGCGGTGAATGAGATAGAAATGATAAAAACTTCGGTTGTAGCCGTGCATGACTGACTTGAATTTTTCTTCTTCCAGTTTGGCATGTTCTTCATTCCGAAAACCAAAATAGCTCCATTTTTCGGATTCAGAACCCTGCTACGAATTTGGTATTCTTCGGGATGGAGTCCTCTTAAAATTAATCGAGGTGTCATTAAATTCACCAAGGGTGGAGTATGCACAGATGAGAAGATGAATCGAAGCTATTAAAGCACCAAATTTCGAATTTACAGTTGGCTTCGTGCATGATGAGATAGTTGATTCGAGACCGTTGCAAAATCTCTAT
>DAIRSC010000261.1:0-3641 GCA_036804585.1 Chitinophagaceae bacterium | reverse complement strand
AATACACGTATGTTCCTGCGCATGGGTTTGTGGTTCTTTATTTGATTTCAATGGCTTCGGCATCTTCAATTTCAACTTCGGTTTTTCGGAAAGGGTTATTTAGGTTTTTAGTTTGATTATTTTGTATCAACCAGGCAATGGTAAATGTTGGAATGATATCGGTAAAAGGCAAAATTTCCTCCAAAAACGAAAAGCCCCCTCCGAGTAGTCCACCCACTCCACCAAATAACTTCAGAAATAGGTATGCCGATAGGGGTGCCCAAATAATATCTCCCCATTCTGTGAGTCCGGGTACAAAATAGGTTGTTATACCTATTAGGTCAAGTAAGATACAAATGAGCAGGTTTGGGCGGCGGGTAAAGAAGGCCGCAAACATTTTTTCCATGTTTTGAGTGATACAATTTTAATTCCAAATTGAATTTCTCTGCTATTCTGTCAGGGTGTTTGGACAAATGGTTTAATGGGCTTCCAGCCAGTTCGCGCCTGAACCTACTTCTGCTAAAACCGGTACATTGTGTGGCAAAGGCATGGCATTTTGCAGACAATGGATGATCAGGGTTTTCATGGCTTCTTTCTCTTCGTGGAGCACATCAAATACCAATTCATCATGTACCTGAAGCACCATCTTACTTTTTAAGCCGGATTCTTTTAAAGTGGCATGAATATGTATCATGGCCAGCTTGATCATATCGGCAGCTGAGCCCTGAATCGGACTGTTAATGGCATTGCGCTCAGCAAAACCCCTAACTGTAAAATTCTGTGAGCTAATATCACGTAGCCATCTTTTGCGACCCTGCAAAGTTTTTACATAACCATGATCGCGGGCAAAAGCAATTGTATCATCCATATATTTCTGAATACCGGAAAATTCCTTTTTATAGTTATCAATGATTTCCTTGGCTTCAGTTCGGGAAATCGATAAATTTTCAGCCAGACCAAAGGCCCCTTGTCCATAGATGATTCCAAAGTTTACACTCTTGGCTTTATACCGCTGCTCTTTCGTGACGGATTGTTCATCTACACCAAACACCTTGGCAGCCGTGGCTGTATGAATATCCAGCCCTTTCCGAAACGCCTCACACATATTCCGATCGCCGCTGATGGCTGCCACAATACGCAATTCAATTTGCGAATAATCAGCACTCATGAGTATGTGGTTTTCGTCGCGGGCAATAAATGCTTTGCGTATTTCGCGCCCCCTTTCTGTGCGGATTGGAATATTTTGTAAATTAGGATTAATACTACTTAGCCGGCCCGTAACTGCAATGGTTTGCCCAAAGGTGGTATGTACACGTCCGCTGCGGGGTTGAATCAATTCAGGTAGGGAATCCACATAAGTATTTTTGAGTTTGGTATATTCCCGGAACGACAAAATCTCATCGCAAATGGCATGTTCTTTGGCTAGCTTGGCCAAAACATCTTCCCCGGTGGCATATTGTCCGGTTTTCGTTTTTTTCGCTTTAGGGTCAAGCTGTAATTTTTCGAAAAGCACTTCACCCAATTGTTTGGGCGATGCCAGATTAAAACGCACACCTGCACCCTGATATACCCGCTCTTCACTTTCACGGGCAAGTATTTCCAACTCTTTACTATATGCACGCAGGAAGTCGGTATCAATCCGAATGCCTTCATATTCCATATCCAGCAAGACTTTAATCAAAGGTGTGTCTACTTTCCGAAATACCGTTTCAACGCCATTCTCCTGTAATAGCGGTAAAAACTTTTCTTTGAGTTGCAACGTGATATCGGCATCCTCGCCGGCGTATTCTTTAATCTTTTCTATTTCTACATCCCGCATGGTCCCCTGGTTTTTTCCTTTTTTGCCGATGAGTTCTTCAATACTAACGGGGCTGTAATGCAGAAATTTCTCGCTCAACAAATCCATGCTTCTTTTGCCATCGGGGTCAAAACAATAGTGGGCCAACATGGTATCAAACAATTCACCTTTGATTTCGAAACCATAATTTTTTAATACCAGTAAATCAAATTTTGTATTTTGTCCAATCCAGGTGAGCATTGGGTTTTGAAACAATGTATTGAATGGCTGAATGATCTTTATACAGGCCTCCCGGTCCGCTGGTAAAGGCATGTACCAGGCTTCAGACGCCTGAATAGAAAAACTCATTCCGACCAATTCGCACCGATTGGCATCAAGGCCGGTGGTTTCCGTATCAAAACAAATTTCTCCGCCCCGAGAGCTATGTTTTATCAGCGTATCTAACAATTGGGTTCGAAGCGTTTCGCTGTCTGCCAAAAAATATTGATGCGCTGTATCCTTGATGGTTTTATTCTCAACGATTTCAAAATTGCTCTCTGTACTTACGGAACTGGGTTGAACTGAAGGGTTTGATTTAGATTCTACCACATTGCCAAACAAATCTTTTTGTTGTTCCGTTTTGCTGCCAACCTGAAATGCTTCCCCCAATATCCGTTTGCCAATGGTTCGGAATTCCAATTCATTAAAGACCTCCGTGAGGATATCTTCCTTCCATCCACCCAAGGCAAAATCTCCTTCGTGAAATTCGCAGGGCACATCCAAAATGATGGTAGCGAGTTTCTTACTCATGATGGCATCGGCTTTTCCGTTACGCACTTTTTCCCCAATCGAGCCTTTAATTTCATCGGCATGGTCGAGTATATTTTCGAGGCTGCCATATTCTTTCAGCAATTTAGCTGCCGTTTTTTCACCAACTCCTTTGATGCCGGGAATATTGTCAACAGAATCACCCATCAATCCCAACATATCAATTACCTGACCCACATGTTCAATATCCCATTTGGCGCACACTTCGGCCGGACCCAACACTTCTGCTTTGCTAAAACCACTGGCCGGTTTGTATATCAACACCTGATCATTCACCAATTGACCGTAGTCCTTATCGCTGGTAACCATATATACCTTGTAACCGGCCTGGCTGGCTTTTACACTCAGGGCTCCAATAATGTCATCGGCTTCATAGCCGGGCACTTCAATGATGGGGATATTAAAGCCTTGCAGCATTTTTTTAATATCCGGCACGGCTAACAAAATGTCCTCCGGGGTTTCCTGACGGTTGGCTTTGTAATCAGCAAAATCGGTATGGCGTTCAGTTTTTTCTTTAGAATCAAAACAAACGGCAAGATGGGAGGGTTTTTGGTTATTGATGAGATCCATCAGGGTATTCAGAAATCCAAATTGGGCATTGGTATTTTTACCGGTGCTGGTTAGCCGTGGACTCTTCACCAAGGCATAGTAGGCGCGAAAAATCAACGCGAATGCATCCAGCAGAAAAACTTTTTTTTCCATGAAGGTAAAAATAACAGAATGTATTGGAATGCCGGACTGAAATTTGCACAGGAACAAACCGGTGATTTTGCTGGGGCCTCAAAACTGCTCTCGGCATTATCTCCCACCCAATGCAATTGTGACAGGTAGGCATGCCCGCCGTTAAAACATGCTGCAGCTATTTTTAAATCTCAATGAAAATTCAACATGACATTAAATTCAAAATCAGTTTGCCACACCGGCGATGCTACCATCCATATTGCCGGCCTCTTTAAATTGAACAATAAACTAAAATCAGATCATCATTAACGCGAGGGCAAATAGGGTCTGCTGATTAACGTGAAAATAGTTGATTCCGGTACATGATGGAGTAATT
>DAIRSC010000260.1:0-3642 GCA_036804585.1 Chitinophagaceae bacterium | reverse complement strand
TTGGACTTAATGTTTGAAGTGATTGCCCGATTAAAAGAACATCATTTTTTTGAAAAATATCCGGTACGTTTTTTAATCGCCGGCGAATTTTACGAAGATCGAAGCACCTATGATGCATTGATTCAAAAATTACAGATTGCCGATTATCTTGAAATGCATACACATTTCATCAACGACTCTGAAGTGAAATATTATTTTAGTGCTTCTGATGTGGTGATTCAGCCTTATCGGAATGCGACCCAAAGCGGCATTACTCCACTATCGTATTTTTATCATAAACCAACCATTGTCACACAGGTTGGTGGGTTGGCTAAATTTGTCAAACATGGACAAACAGGTTTAATTGCAGAGCCGGATGTAAACGCCCTTTGCGAACAAATTGAGCATTTTGCCGAACTACCAGAAAATACATTTCAGGAAGAAATTATCGCTGCGAAGAAAAATTTTACATGGGACAATATCACACAAACCATACTGAAATTGTGTGAATGAATGCATGATTGGCATCAAACAAAACCATTACATTTGTAATTATGATTTTTCGTAGCAAAGCCCCTCTGCGTATCGGACTGGCAGGTGGCGGAACCGATGTGAGCCCATACAGCGATTTATTTGGCGGAGCAATTTTGAATGTAACGATTTCATTGAGCGCACATGCCAATATTGAATGGATAGAAGATAAGCATATTGAGTTAAAGGCTTTTGACCGAAACGAATCCGAAATACATCCTTTGGGAACATCCCTTCCTTTAAATGGTTGTTTGGATTTACTCAAGGGGGTTTATAATCGTGTACAACAAGATTATCCTTTTACACCCAGAGGGCTTCGCATCAGTACATTTGTAGATGCGCCTGCCGGTTCGGGTTTGGGCACCTCTTCTACCCTGGTGGTGGCCATTTTAGGTGCCTCTGTAGAACTGCTCAAGTTACCGTTGGGCGATTATGATATTGCACATTATGCCTATTCCATTGAACGATCCGATTTAAAATTGGCCGGTGGAAAACAAGATCAATATGCGGCCACTTTCGGGGGCGTCAATTTTATGGAGTTTTTTCAAGGAGATAAGGTCATTGTAAATCCTTTACGTATTCGAACCCAATATTTACACGAGCTCGAAAATAATTTATTATTGTTTTATACCTCTACCAGTCGTGAGAGCTCAAAAATTATTGTGGAACAACAAAAAAATGTGCAGAGCGGAAATGAAAAATCAATTGACGCGATGCACAAATTAAAAGAACAGGCTCAACAAATGAAAGAAGCCTTATTAACGGGTCATCTGCATCAAATCGGTGAAATTTTAGATTACGGATTCGACCAGAAACGAAAAATGGCCTCGCATATCAGCAATCCACAGATTGAGAATTTATATGACCGCGCCAAAAAAGCAGGTGCCACTGGTGGAAAAATCAGTGGTGCAGGCGGTGGTGGTTTCATGATTTTTTATTGCCCCGGCAATACTCGTTATGCCGTGGTTGAAGCATTGAGTCAATTAGAAGGAAAAATAAAGCCCTACTCTTTCACAAAGCAGGGCTTACAAACCTGGACGGTTAATGATTAAGACCGATGACACATTCATGAGTGTAGTCCAACTTCGTCTTTGACTCATTGTACTCCATTTTATGTAATATTCCCGCTGTTAAGTCTGTAATCTTTGCACCTCAGTAACACCCATTACAGCGGGGCGGGTGGTCATTTACCACTTCACAACTCTAATAGTCTTGAGAATTGGTATAAACCGTCCTCGTTTTATTGTTTAATGATTTTTTTGACAATTCTTTGTTGTTGATCATTGGTGATAAAAGCCATATAAACTCCCGCAGGAATGGCCTCTAAATCCAGTTGTGCCGATCCATTTTTCAATTGGCTTTGTAAAACGATTTCACCGGTGGTGTTACAAATCTGAACATTTGCATCATTCATTCGGACATCTGTAGTTTTGATGATTACCGATGATTGCGTTGGATTAGGATAAATTTCCAAAGCTGTTGCATCCAAATCATTTAAGCCGGAAGGAGCAGTTACTGCAGTAATTGAAATCCAGCCGTCATTCAAATCGAAAAATACATTACCTGAACCTTTCACTTTCACCCTGCACCAGGTACCGCTGTGATTAGGAACATTAATCACTTCAGTTCCATCATTGGGTGTATTAGCGGCTAATAAAAATGGCCATGTTTTACCACTGTCTATGGATAAATAAATATCAACATTCGCGGCACTGATCGGTGATGCTGTTGTATTGGCAATGTTCCAGTTGATTGTTTGATTGCTCCATCCCGTCCACTGAGTAGGTGCATCCTGACTGGTTACACGGAAAAGCTCAGGTGTTTTAACGACAGTTAATTTAACGGTATCCGTAGAAGTGTAGAAACTGCCATACCCATTTTTCATATCCCGAAGCGTACATCGGAAACGCAGTGTTCTATTCGTATCAGGCAATAATTCACCTTTGTAAGATTCAACATTTTGTAACAACTTTTTCCAGGCAGGAAAAGTTCGTGTAGGATCTGCAGTTGGATAAAACGATCGGAAGATTGGAGCCACTGTCGTTTTAGCATCCCAGGCGCTGCCACTACCTCCACGATCCCATTGTTCCCAACAATAATTCAATGGGTCGCCATCTGCATCCGTACCTGAAGCCGTCAACTCAAATGAAGTACGATAAGGTATGGTATAGGTTGCTGAAATCGGAGCAAGTGAAGGAATACTATTATTGGAAGATATAGTTGATGCACAAGCAATGACACTGGTATTGGTCATTTGTTCCAAACTACGGATATGGTAGTAATCATCACTATTGCTTTGAATATTATCGTTTCCGCAGATACCCGCATAACCCATGATTGTAGTTGCAGAACCAATTTCATAGGCACTTGATCCACTTCGATTTCCAGAACAAGATCCGGTAACGGAATTGAATGTATGGCTACCTCCATATTGGTGACCCATTTCGTGAGCTACGTAGTCGATATCAAAAGGATCGCCCACCGGATTTGATGAACCAGTAACGCCTTGCGCTTTAGAACTGGATGAACAAACACTTCCTAATGAAGCGATTCCTCCGCCACCAGTACTAAACACATGTCCGATATCATAGTTTGCCGAACCGATCCGATTGTTAACAGTGGTTTGATTCTGGCCCAACATGGTATTTCCGTTACTGTTTGTATATGGATCGGTTGTACCAATAAAAATCAGGGTGTCATTATTGGCAATCAAATTACAATGCATGGCAAAATCACGTTCAAAAACACCGTTCACCCGATTGACACTGGTTACCATCGCACTTAAAACGGTAGCTTTGGTTGGACTCGCTCCACCAACTGCTGCCGAATATTCTACGGTGCAAGCCAATGCCAAACGATAGGTACGCTTGTCCGTACCATTGGTTTTAAATTCATTCTGGGGCAAAGGATGCTCATTCAATGAAATGGCTTGTTGCGCCGGCATGATATGTTCTCCTTCATCTTCTGCATGGCAAGTCATTAATTCACCTGCTTTCTTTTTAAAATCCGATTTGTAGTAAACCATATACCATTCCGTTTTTTGGTCAGTCAATGGATCAATAAAATAGGTTTGATTCAGGTTAAATACCATCGCATGAAAACCAAACAAAGTGTAATCCAGTTTGGCAGTAA
>DAIRSC010000259.1:0-3650 GCA_036804585.1 Chitinophagaceae bacterium | reverse complement strand
TGCACGCTTATTGAGGTGATATGAAAAATTATTGTGCATCTAAATGAACGAAAATGACTCCATCATGTACTGGAATTAACTATTTTTACCTTAAACAGCAAGCCCTATTTACTTCAAACAAGCACTTTCATTCATTCGCGCAATGACTTACATTTGTTGCTTAAAACTGAATGACATGAAAAAAATTCTATTCTTCTTTTTACTCGTCTTTGCGATGAATGCGGCAAGTGCACAATCACCTTGTAACTTCACAAAATTACAATCTGGTAATACGGTCACGGCCAGTTATTCCTGGATTTTGCCCACGATTTACTCGCTCGATAGTGTTTATGTCGATTTCGGAGATGGTACCCTGATCAAACAGTATATGCCCGTTCCAACATCCGCAACGCATACTTACACGGCTCCCGGAAATTACTATCTGTGTTTAACCCGCTATTTATCGCTGATTGGTTCAACCACTGCTGTTGTTTGTACCTATTGCGATTCGGTATTTATCCCTTCCAGTAGCAGTTGTTTTGTGAATTCGGGTTTTACGGCTTCGGCTTCAGGTTTAAATGTTAATTTCAACAATACGACAAGTTGCAGCATCTGCACCACAATCAGTCATAGTTGGAATTTTGGAGATGGAAGCCCGCTCAGTAATGCGGTTTCGCCCAGTCATACTTACAGCACAGCAGGTACCTATAACGTTTGTCTCATTAGCACTGGGGTGAACCCAAATGGAGTAAGTTGCAGCGATACAACTTGCACGTCTGTTACCGTCAACAGTTCTTCCGGTCAGCCCTGTATTGCGAATGCTGCTTTTAACTCGAGCGTAGTAGGTATGAATGCTTCGTTTACAAATTCCTCAACTTGTACTTCCTGCAGTTCAACCAGCTATGCCTGGAATTTTGGAGATGGCAGTCCCATTGGTACGGCCTTTGCTCCAACCCATACCTATGCCGCTTCGGGTGTGTACAATGTCTGTTTAACGGTAATAGGGGTAGATACCAATGGAAATACCTGTATCGATTCAGTATGTAATACGCTTGCCATTACCGCAATACCCGGTTGTAACTTAACTGCACTATACAATAATACGAATGCAGGTTTAAATGTAAATTTCACCAATGCAACCTCATGTACAGGTTGTATTAGTTGGACCTCCAATTGGAATTTTGGGGATGGAAGTCCAAATAGCACCCTCACCTCACCCAGTCATACTTATGCTGCCGCAGGTAATTACAATGTCTGTTTGTATGTAAATGGGATTGCCTCTGGCGGATTGACATGTTCCGATACTTTATGCAAAAATGTAGTCGTGATTTTAAGCGGCATGAATGATATACAGGAAATTCATTTGGAAGTTTATCCCAATCCGGTGAATGATCAATTACAAATAAAAATGCCTGAAAATGCGCAGGCCATTTCCCTGGATGTTATGGACATGACCGGTAGGAAGGTGATTCAGATACAACCGGTGATGGATCGTTCCTCTCAAGTGATTTTGGATATGAGCGTTTTGAATGCAGGTTGGTACTGGCTAAGATTGCAAACAGATCGGGGTATCTTCGGGACCCGGGTTTTACGCAGTCGGGAATAAATGCGATTAACTGAATTAAAGAAGCCGGGCATCTTGTTCGGCTTTTCTTATGTATGGGCTGCTATTTCATCTGAAGGTAGTTGATATCACTACATTCAGGGTAAATTTCAATTTTTTTAATGCACGGCAATTTGTCAAATCACTTTACTAAGCATGCAGTTCATTTCTTGATTTTCACTCCTCACCGGCATCTTCAACTTTGGCTTCATCTTTCACGGGCTGAATAATCGTAGTATCCCATGAACGGTTCCTTGAATTTGAAGCGCCGGTTAGATAACCAGCAGCCCTTATGTGCACGCAACTCCTGCCTACTGACAATTTCATGAATCAGTAATTGATTTGAGAAGATGAGGACGGGCACATGGTATGTAGGAATTTTTGGCAGAAAAAAATATTTTATAAATGAATAATAATTCATTTAATTTTGTGTCTGATGTCCAGACCTAAAAACGAAGAAAAACTTCAAGCGATTCACCGAGCGGCGCTCAAGCTACTCGTCCAATCGGGATTTAGTTCCGTTAAAATGGCTGATATCGCCAAAGAGGCCGGTGTTGCAAGTGGCACTTTATATATCTATTACAGCAGTAAAGAGGGTTTAATCAACGCATTGTTTGTATTAACCAAACAAGAAATTGCACAACACATGTTCCGGATGTTTGATCCGAAGGAGAATTACTTGATCTCTTTTCGAAATATGTGGTTTGCATATATGCAATACTGTATTGATTTTCCGGCGAAAATGTTATTTGTCGAACAATTCCTGTATAGTGGACTCATCACTGCAGAAAATCTTGAACGAACAGAACTTTTTTTTGAACCATTAAATACCTTTTTGGACACCGGACGGAAAAAGAAATACTTACTTAATATTGATGCAGCATTGCTGAAAGCGTCGATGGCCGGCAGTATTCACGACTTGGTTAAATGGATGTACAGCCAACAAATCAAACCCAATAACAGCTTGCTCGAAAATCTGTTCAGGTTACAATGGAAAGGCATCAGTCTTTAATTTTTTTTAAAATAAAAATGAATAAAAATTCACCTAAAAATAATACGATGAAACAAACCGCACTGATCACAGGAGCCTCTATGGGTCTTGGAGCCGAATTTGCACGCCTTTTCGCTGAACAACACATCAATCTCTTACTGGTAGCTCGTAACAAAGAAAAACTTATGGCCCTTGCCGAAACTTTGCGAAACAAGCACGATATTGATGTTAAGGTCTTCGCTTGCGATTTAAGTCAAATGAACGAAGTTCAAGAACTTTATGAAACCTGCGAAAAGGATCAGATCTCAATTGACTATCTGGTTAACAATGCCGGATTTGGTGATTTCGCCCTCTTTCATGAGGCCGAATATGTCAAACTGGAGCAAATGATTGATTTGAATATCAAAGCCCTCACCAAATTGAGCCATCTTTTGGTTAAACCCATGATTCAGCGGGGTTTTGGCAGAATCATGCACGTTGCATCTACAGCTGCATTTCAGCCCGGTCCAACGATGGCGGTGTACTTTGCGACTAAAGCTTACGTGCTTTATTTAGGTGAAGCCATGAACAATGAATTAGAGGGAACAGGAGTAAGCGTAACTACTTTTTGTCCGGGAGCCACTGAAACCGGATTCCAACAAGCAGCGGATCTGCATGAAAGCAAGTTGGTTAAAAATAAAAAATTACCCGGTGCAGCCGAGGTTGCAGAATACGGTTTTAAGGCCATGATGAAGGGTGAGCTAACGCCCATACACGGTACCATGAACTATATCAATGCAATGGCTTCCAGATTCTTACCCCGGAAATGGGTATTAAAAATAGTACGAATGATGCAGGATAAAGCCTCCTGACATTCAAGTTTGAGACCATTGCAAAAGTCATTTGGCAAAAAAAGTTCAAGGCTTTTTGAATTTTTAAGTAGGGCTAGCTGATTATCTCATAGGCGCTTCAAATTCAAGGAAGCGTTCGAGGGATAGTACTGTGGTACAGCCCTTGGACGATGACGCGGAATTTGAAGATGCATATGAGAAGTGAAAATCAGAAAAAAACTGCAAGCTTATTGAGGTGATATGAAAA
>DAIRSC010000258.1:0-3698 GCA_036804585.1 Chitinophagaceae bacterium | reverse complement strand
ATCTCATATTCAGGGGAGTCGCCCGATACTATAACTCCTTTGCTTAATGCGCTTGACGTGATCAATAAGGCCGCATTGGATGTTTGCCACTTGTTTGATAAAAATATTTCCCGTGTAACGCCTACCTTAGGTTGGGAGCAGGAATACTTCGTGATCGAAGAATCTCTGGCGAATGCCCGCCCGGATATTTTGGCGACAGGAAGAACCTTGTATGGTCATACCCCCGCGAAAGGACAACAATTGGAAGACCATTATTTTGGTGCAATTCCTGACCGCGTTTTTGCCTATATGCAAGATTTTGAGCAGGAAGCATACAAATTAGGCATTCCATTACGCACCCGTCATAATGAAGTGGCACCTTCGCAATTTGAGTGCGCTCCTATTTTCGAAGAGGTTAATATTGCAGTCGATCATAATTCACTGTTAATGGATGTGATGCAAAAAGTGGCGAAGCGACATAAGCTTAAGGTTCTTTTACATGAAAAACCTTTTGCCGGTGTAAACGGAAGTGGTAAACATAATAATTGGAGCCTTGCTACCGATACCGGTATCAATTTACTTGCTCCGGGCAAAACCCCACGTACAAATCTAATGTTCTTGACCTTTTTTGTGAATGTATTGAAGGCTGTTCATACCCATGCAGATTTGTTGAGAGCCAGTATCGCTTCATCAAACAACGATCATCGCCTGGGTGCCAATGAAGCACCGCCGGCTATTATTTCGGTATTTGTCGGAAAATATTTGTCAGAAGTATTGGATGAAGTTGAACAACGTGTGACCGGTAAGTTCACCGAACAAGATGAAGTGATTTTGAAGATGGATATTCATAAAAATATTCCTGAATTGTTGATGGATAATACAGATCGTAACCGTACAAGTCCATTTGCATTTACCGGCAATAAATTTGAATTCCGGGCGGTGGGTTCAACAGCGAATTGTGCTTGGCCGATGACCATTTTAAATACGATTATGGCTGATACCCTGATTCAGTTCAGGAAGGAAGTAGAATCACTGATGGAAAAAGGGGAGAAAAAAGAAATTGCGATTCTGCATGTGATTCGTCAATATATCGCCGAAAGTAAAGCCATTCGTTTTGAAGGAGATAATTACAGCGAAGCCTGGGCACAGGAAGCGGCTAAACGTGGATTGAATAATTTTAAAGATACCCCCCGTGCTTTGGATGTATTTAGTAAAAAAGGAACCTTATCGCTGTTTGCAGAACATAAAATTTTTAACCATGTAGAAATGGAAGCTCGCCATGAAATCATGTTAGAAGAGTATGTCAAAAAGGTACAGATTGAAGCGCGTATGATGGGATATCTGGCGAGTAATTCGATACTACCGGCAGCTATTTCCTACCTGAATCGTTTGGTAGAAAATATCAAAGGCCTGAAGGAAATCGGATTGAGCGAAGAAACCTGGCGTTCTCAAAAAGAAATTGTACAAGTATTGAGTAAACATATCAATGCCGTGAGCGATCATGTAGAAGCCATGATTAATGAGCGCAAGGTGGCCAATAATTTAGAGAGCATGCACGCGAGGGCTATTGCATATTGTGATAAAGTAAAACCTTACTTCGATGTTATCCGATATCATGCCGATAAACTTGAGTTAATTGTAGATGATAAATTGTGGGTTTTACCTAAATATCGTGAGATGCTCTTTTTGCGTTAATAGAAAGGAAAGGTCCCTCAATCATTCATGACTGATATCCTCCGGTCTTTCAATTTAGATCGGAGGATTTTTTTGAAAGGGTGTTCTGAATGGATGGTTGATGAATGATGCGATGCTGTTGAGGAGTGCGACGCAACTCCGCTTCATTAAAGTTCACTACGTTGACCCCAATTATTTGGCGTCTCCATATCAAATTCTAACGATGAATATGATGCTTAAATACAGTGATTTTGTGTTTAATCAGGAGCAACAACGCCAATCCGAATACCCCAAAAGAACAATCGATGAGGATATGAAAAAAAGGAATCTGACGAATCCATCCGCAAATAAATGCCGTCGGAATCACACAAATACAGCAAATGATGGCCCATTGAACAACCCATTGATTCCGAACAGGATGTTTATAGACTCCAATGAACGCCACGCCTATCATGATGTGTGCAAAAGCCAGCCAATCTGTACCATAGGCAATAAAAGGAAATTTGAACCAGGTTTCATTGATGCCATTTTGTAATTGCAAGATCCATTGTTCCATCGGAGCCGGGAAATGATGTCTGTAACCAGCTAATATATTGATACCGGTTTGAATAGGGAAAGCTGTGACTCCACTCACCATAACCCCGATGATGAACAAGACCACATAAAATTGGATTTCACGATGTTTTTTTTGTTGCATTTTTAGGGATACATAAGGGGGTAGGTTCAAATAAATCGCAAGCATCCCGAATTACCCAGGATGCCATGTTTAGTCCAAACAAGGCCGGGATGTAGGAGATAGTTCCGTAAAATGATCTTTTATAATTTAGTCCATTGGTTTCTTTGATGCTCTCTCTGTCGGCAGGTTCTTCCGAAAAAACAGCCATGACACCACAATGTACACCTTCCTTTCTTAATCGTTTACGAATGTAAAAAGCAAAGGGGCATTGATGTGTTTTTGAAATATCGGCAAACTTAATTTTCATGGGATCAATTTTGCCACCTGCCCCCATACTGCTGATCACTTTGCAACCTTTGTCTTTGGCTGCTTTAATCAATAAAAGTTTGGGGGTAACAGAATCAATACAATCTAATACATAATCATATGTCCGGCTATTCACTAATTCAATGGT
Organism: Chitinophagaceae bacterium; assembly: GCA_036804585.1. Lineage (GTDB taxonomy): Bacteria > Bacteroidota > Bacteroidia > Chitinophagales > Chitinophagaceae > OLB11. The sequence goes on along the minus strand of DAIRSC010000258.1, from coordinate 915 downwards.
TTCATTCGGATTGATAAACTGGTTGATGGACTGAAGATCCATCTGCGGATTAATCGCTCTGAGGCGTGCTTCCATCAGTTGAGCTTTACTTTGTCCGACAGTTTCATGGGTAGCGGGTAATTGGCGGTTCGTATTGGTAATATCTACTACATCCCCATCTACAATAGTCATATGACCAACGCCGGCGCGAGCTATAAATTCAGCCGCATAACTACCTACGCCTCCCAGACCCACAATCAGAACTTGAAGTTTGGAGAGTTTTTCCAGATTTTCACGATCGAGCAATAATTCGGTGCGCTCAAGCCAAATAGGTGTTTCGAACATCGTACAAAAGTAATTCATGTTTTGGAATACCAAAGAAGCGCTTGAATTACTTGAAGCCGGAAAAAAGACTTTTTTAATGAGATTATAAAAATGATTGGAGCTACACCTTGAATGAAATATCTTCGGTGGACTATTTTATAATTATCGTAAAGAATATTACCTAATGCACGATTATCAATCTATCCGCCAGCAATTTTTAATCAATCCTGATATCACCTTCTTGAATTTTGGCTCATTTGGTGCCTGTCCCAAACCTGTTTTTGATGTATATCAGCAAATACAAAAGGAGATAGAATGGGAGCCTGTCAGATTTTTAGCCAGAGAAGCTCCAGCCCGGTTGGAATTGGCTCGTAAAGCCCTGGGCGAATTTGTGCATGCCCACCCCGATGATTTAGTATATGTTCTAAATCCATCTTGGGCGGAGAATGCGGTTGGCCGAAGTTTAAAATTACAGGCCGGTGATGAGGTATTGACGACCAATATTGAATACGGGGCATGCGATAAAGCCTGGATGTATTTCTGCCACCAAAGCGGGGCTCATTACATACAGCTCCCCATCCATTTTCCGGTTCTGGATCAACAAGAAATTGT